>CAQTPN010000059.1:2970-7807 GCA_948888345.1 uncultured bacterium
TGAAATTTTATCAAGTTTTGACCTTAGGTGTCTAATATGCACCCTGATTGTATCCCCGTCATCATTGTCATTATACCCCCACACCTCTTTTAATAATGTTTTAGCGGATACCATTTCATTATTATGCTGCATTAAGCAGTTTAAGATATCAAATTCAATAGGGGTGATTTTTGTTTCTTTATCTAAAATTTTAACCGTGTAGCTTTCGGGAATTAATGTTATATCCCCTATGCTTAAGATTTCCTTATATCTTAAAGATTCTACCGTACGGCCGCTTCTGTTTAAAAGGGCAAGAACCCTTGCTTTTAATTCTTCAATTTCAAAGGGTTTTGTTAAATAATCATCAACCCCTGAATTAAATCCCTTTAATTTATCATCCAATTCCCCTAATGCCGTAAGCATAATAATCGGTATGTTTTTTGTATTATCCTGCTGCCTTATTTTAAGTGCAAGAGAATATCCGTCAATCTCTGGCATCATAACATCCAGTATTATTAAATCCGGCACTTCCTGTTTTATCATCTGAAAGCCCTTCATCGGGTCGCTTGAGGTTTCTGTGCTGTAACCTGCAAGTTCAAGGTTAATTTTTATTAATTCCAATATTGCGATGTCATCATCTATAACAAAAATTTTATTCATAAAAGAATTTTATAACAAAAACTAATCTTTCGGGAGTAGAAAAACAGGGGAATTTTAAAAAATATTAATTAATATTAAAACAAAAATAGCAACTTTTGACATGTATGTGTTTTTTGCATATAGTGTATAATGTCTTAAAAAATAAATGTATATAGTAAACTTTTTAGGAGGACTATGAATTGGCGATAACCGTACCTTTAGGATTAAATGAAGATTTTAGATTAAATCATTCTAAATATTTAGGCCGCCATGTTTTGGCTGAATTTTTTGAATGCGACCCCAATGTTTTAAACAACCCCACCCTGGTTGAAAAATACATGCTTGATGCAGCTCTTGAATGCGGAGCAACAGTGGTTCAAAAATGTTTTCATCTTTTTAATCCGCATGGAGTATCAGGAGTTGTAATAATATCTGAAAGCCACCTTGCTATACACACCTGGCCCGAGCTTGGATATGCGGCTGTAGATTTATTTACCTGCGGAGAAAAATGCGACCCGAAAGTTGCTTATGAATTTTTGAAAAAATGTTTTAATTCAAAAGATGCATCTTATTAAACAGAGGAATTTTAGATAATAAAAATCTATCTGTTGAGCATACTCCTTTCTATATAAGTTCACAGGTTTAAAAAAGTTTTTATAAAGCTTATTTTTAAAACTTTTTAAATTAGTATTTGTGTGCTAATATTTTGCTATGCTTAAAATTGAAAGAATGTGCCTTGGTCATCTTGATGACGTGATGGAAATAGAAGAAAACTGCTACGGTGAGCATCACTGGGCAAGAGATTCTTTTGTAAATGAGATTGATAATGCAATTTCGGAATATCTTTGTGCGGTAAATGAAGAAAATAAATGTATAGGCTATCTTGGCATGTGGAATATTGTGGATGAAGCACATATTACTAATTTTGCTGTTCATCCAGAGTATCAAAGAAAAGGTGCCGGCCATTTTTTAATCATAAATGCAATAGATGGATGCTATCAAAAGAAAATAAAGTACATCACCCTTGAGGTGCGTGCAACAAACGAAAGGGCAAAAAGAATTTATGAAAAATTCGGATTCAAATCTTTAGGGGTAAGAAAAAAGTATTATCAGGATAATAACGAAGATGCAATAATAATGTGGACTGAAAATATTTTTAACGAAAGTTATAAAAAACTGTTTGAAGAAAATAGAGAGTATTTAAAAGAAATTTTAAAATGAACAAAAGGATACAGGGCGAAATTGAAGAATTTATATATAAAGGCGAAAAAACCCCGTTCAGCCTTGGTACCCTTATTGTTGTCTGTTTGTGTCTTTTGCTTATGATTGTGGGTACATTCACCCAGCTGAATTTAATTCATTACTGGCCATTAGGGGTTGAAGATACAGCTTTTGGACTCGGGACAAAAAATTATCTTTATATTCCGCAGATTCCTTTAGTACTCTTTATTGCAGCCATTTTAGGTGCAAGGTTTGGATGTTTTGTAATTATTTTATATTTACTTGTGGGATTTTTTGCATGGCCTGTTTTTGCGCTTGGAGGGGGTTTAGGGTATGTTAAAAGCTATTTTTTCGGCTATATTCTGGGATACTTTTTTGCAATAGTTTTTGCAAGCAGGGTTTTATTTTATGATAAATTCTCATTCAAAAGTATGCTCTACGCTTCAGTTGTGGGAGTTTTGGCGATACATTTTTGCGGAATACTCTATACGGCAATATTGGGGATGTTCCGCCTTGTAAATTTTGCATTTATAAAGCAGGCCCTCTCTACCTTAAGCGGAGATAAAGTAATTTATGATATTGTGTTTTCCTTTGTCTTTATTGCTTTATCAATTCCTGTGAAGCAATTTTTATGGCTTATGATGAAGAATTATTCAAAGCCGAAACGTGATGCAAGAACAACGCAGGAAGCGCGGCAAATGCGCAGAATTGAACGCGAAAAGGCGGAAGGGTAATGCTGCGGCATATCCCAAGACTGTTAAAACTTATTTTGCCGCATTCAGGCAGGGGGTTTATATATCAGATTACATTAAAGCTGCTTGAAATCGTCACCCTGAACTTGTTTCAGGGTCTATTATATTTAAGATGCTGAAACAAGTTCAGCATGACGAATTGAGTGATGCATAAGTCCTGTATTCAGCCTCTTGAGAAGACCTCTAATTCAAGCGGATTTTCAACCTTCATCGGGTTAAAAAAGGCACAGGATGCAACCATAGCGGCGTTATCCGTGCAGTACTTCATTTTTGGAGCAAACACTTCAAAACCGCCGTTTCGGGGTTCTTTTAGTTCCGACAGTTTTTCTCTGAGTCTTGAATTTGCGGCCACCCCGCCTGCCAGAACTATAGTATTTGAACCGTTTTTTTGTGCAATTTTAACTGTTTTTTTAATCAAAGTAGAAGTTATGGTTTCTTGAAAACTTGCGCAAACATCATTAATTGGAATTTCCTTATCGTTAAAACTTTGCGTTAGGCGAAGCACGGCCGTTTTCAGCCCTGAAAAACTGAATTCATCATCCCCTACTCTTGCTTCAGGAAGTTTAAAAGCGTTTTTATTTCCGCTTTGTGCCAGTTTATCAAGCTGAATTCCGCCGGGGTAGGGAAGCCCGAGCAGTCTTGCAACCTTATCGTAAACTTCTCCTGTAGCATCATCTATCGTGCTTGCCGCAATTTCGCTTTTTCCATAATCTGCGATGTTGATTACCTGCGTGTGTCCGCCTGAAACAAGGAGACAGGTAAAAGGAGGCTTCAAATTCGTATCAATAAAATTGGCGCAAACATGTGCATTAAGATGATTTACGGGAATATACGGCTTATTATACACAAGCGATAACGATTTTGCAGCATTTAAACCTACAAGAAGACATCCGACAAGCCCGGGGCCTGCAGTAGACGCAAAAGCATCAATTTCTGAAGGTTTAATTCCGCTTTGGGTAAATGTTTCTTCAATTACAACATTTATACTATCCAGGTGTTCTCTTGCGGCAACTTCAGGTACAACACCACCAAATGCTTGATGTGTCTTAATTTGAGAGGCAACGACATTTGAAATTACTTCTCTGCCGTCTTTTACAATTGCTGCTGCTGTTTCATCACAGCTTGTTTCTATTCCGAAAATTAACATATTTTATCCTGCAATTTTTTTCATATTATAAGAAATTCCGGCTTCTTTCATTCTGTTGAGTGCCTTTTGAAGCACGTCTACAGGTTTTGTGAGTGCTATTCTAAAGAATCCTTCACCGTATTTGCCGTATCCGTTTCCCGGAGGAACTACTATATTTGCCTTTTCAAGCATAACTGTTGCAAATTCTTCGCTTGTAAAGCCTTTCGGGCAAGGGAGCCAGAGATAAAATGTAGCTTTTGAAGGTTTAACATCCCAGCCAAGTTCTGCTAAACCCTTCTCCATCAATTCTTTTCTTTCTTTGTACATAAGGTTTAATTTTTCAATCTCACTCTTCGGTGCTTTATATGCCTCAATTGCAGCCTCTTGAATTGCCTTAAATACACCTGAATCAATATTGTTTTTAATTGTGCCGAGTGCCTTGATTGCATCTTTGTTTCCTGCAATAAAGCCTACCCTCCAGCCTGTCATGTTATAAGATTTTGAATGAGAATAAAACTCAATCGCAATATCTTTTGCTCCATTTGCCTGCAGCACGGATGGTGCTTTATATCCGTCGTATGTCATTTCGCAGTATGCTAAGTCGGAGCACAATAAGATATTATATTTTTTACAGTAATCAACCGCTTTTTGATAAAATTCAAGGTCGCATACTGCGCCTGTCGGGTTATTAGGGTAGTTTAAAAACATTAATTTTGCAGCACGTGCTACATCTTCGGGGATTTTATCAAAATCCGGAAGAAAATTATTTTCAGCTAAAAGCGGCATAGAATAAGGTTCTCCACCGGCTAAAATTGTAGCATTCTGATATACTGGATACCCGGGGTCCGGACAAAGTGTAACATCTCCGGGGTCGACAAAAGCGAAGAAAATGTGTGCGATAGCTTCTTTTGAACCTATATTTGCCAAAACCTCAGTATCGGGGTCTAATTCAACATTGAATCTTTCTTTCATCCAATCGGCACTTGCGCATCTAAATCCTTCTGTACCGTTATAAGGCGGATAATCATGGTTTTTAGGATTATCAATTGCTCTGTGCATGGCATCTACAACTGTTTGAATGGTTGGAGTATCAGGGTCGCCCACGCCGAGTGATATTATA
>CAQTPN010000060.1 GCA_948888345.1 uncultured bacterium
AAGCGTAAACTTTAAAGTTTTTAAAACAATTGCCGATAGTATAAATACAGTGTGGTAATTCAAAACAGTAAAAGGAAGACAAAAACCGGATGGCAGTAAACGGTATAGGCGGCATATCAGACCCGCAAAATACAAACAACACAAGCAGTGCAGGTAAAACGGACGGTGTAGAAGAAAAACAAAACACAACGATAACCTATACGGCAAACGGTGTTACAAATACTATTGAAACAAATGAAGATGACCTTCAGGAAATAAATATTGAAGAAGAAAGCAGTGAAGAAAAAATCTTTAATGACAAAATGAGCAACTGCGAAAGACAATTGGAAACGCTGTTTCAACAGTTAACTACACTCCAGCGGAGAATGCAGGAAGCATCAAAAAATCTGGCTGCAGGCGGAGATATTGCTTCTACACAATCGCAAATAAATTCAATATCACAGAATATAAACTCTGTTTATGACAGCATTAACGGCGTCTACCTTACAATGATGAGTTATGAGGGAGAGCTTGAAGCCTCCACAATGGACTTTTTAAACAGCGGAGCAGTGAGTGCCGATGCAAGCAACTTCACTTTCAGAGAAGGTGCAACCGAAGAAGGAAAGCATGTTATAGAAACGGCATTAAAATATGATGATAAAGCAGCAGGTGAAATGTCTACGATAATGACTGATGCCGGATATCAATACCATGGCGGAGCATGGTGTGCCGATTTTGTAACCTTTGCACTCGGACAGGCTTACGGAGGCAAAGACAAAATTCCGGGTAATTTTGCAAGCACCTGCGCAAATACTGCCTATTGCCCCGAGATTGTAAACTGGGCAACAGGAAACGGCAGCTGGACGACTGACCCGAATACTCTGCAGCCCGGGGATATGGTTCTTTTCGACTGGGATGGCGACGGTACATCCGACCATGTCGGCTTATTTGTTTCCGTAAATGCTGACGGCACAATAAACACTGTGGAAGGAAATACATCAGGTGCCGGCGGAGGAAGCTGCGTTGAAGCCAAAGTGAGGGCACCGGAGACAGTTTTAGGATACTCAAGATTGAGCGGACTTAAATAAACTTAATTAAAAGGAAAGATATATGATTAATGCAATCAATACCGGCGGTAACACATACGATATAACAATCGGGGCTGAAAGTTCTCCCGCGGTTGATACCGCCAAAAATACGGATAAAACAGCAAAGTCTCAAGAAGAAAACGAACTTCAGGAAATTGAACTTGAAGAAACCGAAGGTGCTGCCAAAACGGAAGAAGAGCAGGCACTTGATGATGTCAACAATCAGCTTGCAAAATCTGAAAAGCAGTATGCAGATAAAATTGAAAACTGCTATAAGCAAATAGAGCAGCTAAATAAGCAGCTTGAAAACGTTGATAAGCAAAGACGTTCACTATTAGACCAGCTTTTTGCGGGCGGCGAGACTGCATCCGTTATGTCAGGAATACAGCAGATAAATGACCAGAAAGCATCCATTTTACAGAATGTAACACAGCTTTTATGCAGCATTGAAAGCTTAGAAACTTCACTTGAAGAAAACAGAATACAAGCACAGGAATCTATTGATAAAATTAATGATATCATAAGCCAGAAACAGGCTGCAGAAAATGTTCAAACCGCACTTACCAACACATCAGAGCAAATTAAACCGGGGATGGGCATGGGAGATATTGTTGCAACCCTCGGTAATTCGTTTGTAGGTGTTATAAACAGTGATGCAGAAGGCAATGCGGCATTTTCAAACGGTGTAGCACAGCACTGGTGCGCCGATTTTGTTACATCTATTGTAAAAACCGCCTGCGAATCTACAGGAAAAAGTGTCCCGAGCGGATTTGGCTCATCTTCCGTTTCAGGACTTCAATCATGGGCTGTTTCAAACGGAAGCTTTATTACAACGGCAGGACAATCAAATAAAGCCGGAATTATTTCAGGGCAGATTAAAACCGGCGACATAATGATACAAAAAGAAAACGGAGCATCTCATACAGGCATTGTAACAAAAGTTTATCCTGACGGCAGTTTTGATACCGTTGAAGGAAATTCAAGCGATGCAGTTAAAAACAGGCACTATGAAGCAAACAGTGACAAATTAACAGGCTTTATAAGTATGAAATGGTCTTAAAAGTTTTCATAGACATTATTTTCCGTAATAATTAAATCACAGGAAATATCAAATCTATCCTGAGGAATGCAATCGAGCAAAAATTCTTCAGGGATGACAATTATCTTTTTTGCACTCAAGTTCTTATTTGTAAAAAATCTGTCGTAATATCCCTTACCATACCCCAGCCTGTTAAAATTTTTATCCGCACAAAGTGCCGGAGTGATTACTGTATCCAGAATTTCAAGATTTTGAACAGGTTTTGTTTCAGGTTCATAGATTTTATATTTATTTAATACAAGTTTATCTCCCTTTTTAAAAGGGCAGATTTCAAGATTCTCCCCGCAGCACACAGGCAGAAAAAAATTTTTATCATAAACTTTATCTATCAGCCCTAAAAGATTTATTTCAGAACCCTTGGGGCAGAAAAACAAAACATTTTTTGCAGCTTTGAAATATTCATTGTTTAAAATATTTTTTAAAATTAAAGTTGAAATTTCAGTGATTTTCCCTTTTAAAAAAAGTTCATCACGCCTGTTTTTATAAATTTTCCTTAATTCATTTTTATTCATGGTTAAATTTTACAGGAACAGTTGCATAGATATTCTTAAACCTTTCAAGAGAGTTTAGAACATCTTTACCCTTGCCTGTAAGGTGTTTGTCCCCAAAATCCTTATTCTCTTCCGGTTTTTGAGGCATATTGTAAGAATACAAATACTTCATTAATTCTTCGCTGTACATAAATTCCTATCCAAAAACTTCCTTTTATACATTTAAAAAGCATTTTAGAATTCTTAAATTGCTACCGGAAACACATATTTTACAAAACTTAACAAATTTTAAGCCGGAGGCCAGATTAAAGGACGGCCTGAAATTACATGCAAATGGATATGGAAAACTTCCTGCCCTGCGCCTTTTCCTGTGTTAATAACCGTCCTGTAGTCTTTAATATCGAGCTTTTTGGTTACTTCTTTTACGCCTGATAAAAGCTCAGCCATTAAATTTTTATCTTCAAGTTCATTTAAGCTTTCAACATGGGTTTTTGGAATAACAAGAATATGCACCGGCGCACAAGGATTTATATCATTAAAAGCTGCAACATATTCATTTTCATACACTAAATTTGAAGGTATTTCTCCGTTAGCAATTTTACAAAAAATACAATCGCTCATTTAAAAATTTCTCCCCTAAATCTTAAATTTCATCCTAGCATATTTTAAATTCTTTTTGTGTAATTTTTTAAGATATATGTATAATATTGTTATGATAAAGAAGATTAATATTTTATTTTTATTTTTTGCATATATGTTTATGCCCTTATATGCCAATTGCGAATCAATAAAAGGCGGAATTGAGCAAACCGATACAAGAGGCAAAATTGATAAAGAAATTTTCACAGGCGAAGTTGAAACCTTAGATAAGCATGACGCAATTAAAATGACCGTATCACAGGTTCTAAACGGAAGCTATACAGAAATTGGGGATGAATTTTTTGCGGAAATTACAGAAGATGTGCTTGGCGGAAAGCACAGAAAAGGAGTTGTAATTCCAAAGGGAAGCATAATGCACGGGGTTGTAACCACAATGGAAGACCCCAAAAATATGGGAAGAAACGGATATGTTGTAAGCGTTTTTGATTACCTTGTAACACCTGACGGCAGACAAATTCCAATAAATGCAAGCCTTTCCACAAAAGAAAATCTTGCAAAAGGTACGGTTAAAAATGTTGCAAAACACGTAGGGGTAACAGCTGCAGGCGGAGTAGTAGGCGGGCTTTTTGCTATGAACCTTCTCGGGCTTGAAGCTGCAATTGCATCAAACGGGATGACTCTTGCGGGCGGTGCTGCGGTTGGAGGGGCTGTGGGGCTTGTTTCATCAATTATGAGTAAAGGGAAAAATGTTAACATAAAACCCGGAGATGAGCTTAAAATAAAAATGGTAACAAACCTTGAAATACCTGTTATGACAAGGGAAGCTTTTATAGAAGAAGACATTTTGTATGAGGGGCTTGATGTTACGATAAACAAAGTGGGTTTTGAAAAAGACCCGTTTGGCGAAGAGGATATTTTAACCCTTGATATCAAAATAAGCAATATGTCAGATAAAATGTTTTACGCATTTGATATTGCTTTAATGAATGAAATTAAAAATGTATTTTACCCGTCACCCTTTGGAGATACATCTTTATGGTTTAAAAAAATTGAACCGGGGGATGTTGTTTTAGGAAAACTTTCTTTTACTATAGGAAACAAACAATATAAACACTGGCTTGTATTCTATGACAGAGCTACAAGAAAACCTGTTGCAAAATATTCTATAGATAATATTCTTGCAGACAGCAAGACAAATAAAAATAAAAAAGATAAGAAAAAGAAAGCTTAATATTTATTTTAAAGCAAGAAATTTTCTTTGTTTGTTTTTATATAAATATAAGGCAAACAGGAATTACAAATGACATCTTTAAACGGCAATTTTACCACTTATGAACCGCAAAAGAGTGATTTACTTCAGAAGTATTTAATGAAGCAAAATTCTTCTGCGGTGCAAAATTCTGCCGCTATAAGTACACCTTTATATCAAAATGCAGCACCTGCGCCTTTGATAAATACTTCGCCCGAGCAGGATTCATTTGAAAACAATAAAAATAATTCAAAAAATGCAAAAATTGCCGCAGCTTCGCTAAGCGGTGCCATGCTGCTTGCAGGTGCAGCCCTTTTAGGGAAAACAAATGCCGGCAAAAAACTGTTAAAACAAGCCTCTTCGCTTATATCTTCAGGATATGAAAAAGTTTTACAAAAGTTAAGAGAAAAAATCGGCAGCGAAAAATTCGATAATGCTATAAGAAAATTCTATAATTTCAGAGATGATAAACTTTTAAAATTTCAAAATGCATCTTCCGTTAACCTTGTAAACGGAAAGGACGTATTTTCAAGAAATACGGCAGATTTTGTAACCGGAAGAAAAATTGATATGTCAAAATTATCAGGCCCGAAGAAAACGGCTGCAAAAATCTATCAAAATACAATAGGAAAGGTTTTGAGCTGGTTCCATCTTTTGGATAAACATTCAACAAAACTTTATGAAAGCAAAAGTATAAACGGCGGCATTCAAGGATATATAAAATCAAGCGCAAAATATGACGATTATTCAAAAACGACACTTGAAGAACTTAAAAAAGTATTAAACGCAAATCCTGAAAAGAAATTCAAAATAGGAGGAAGCGAAAAAACAGGCCGTGAAATCCTCCAAAATGTAGAAAGTTTATTTGATATAACAGGTAAAAATGTTCAAGAGTTAACTTCCGAAGCAAATGTTAAAAACAGAATGCTTGAATTTAACAATATGCTGAAAGGGCTTGATAAAAACGGTAACAAAACAGCACAAAGCTTGACTGAAAAAACAACTGACGGCTTTATGGAAAAAATAAAAGGCAAAAAACTCAGGGATTTACTTACAGAACCTGTTGCAGGAAAAGTTATTGAGCAGGATAAAGCAAAATACACCTCAAATATAAAATCAAAAATGGATTCAATAACACATACCGCAAGCACCGTTATAGAAGATAACACTGATAATATAACAGGCCTTAGAAAACTTATAGGCACACAAGATATTGATGCTTATGCAGAACTTGACAGGACTATAAGAACACTTGATAAATATAAAAGGGCAGTATTTGACGGCACCCTGCCTCCAAAAACGGCACGTGAAGAAATATGTACAAGGCTTGATAAACTTGTTGAGCAGGTTTCAAAAACAAATAATCCAAACAGTGCTAAAGCGATTGATACAATTAACGGAATTAAAAAGGCCATTATGGAAAATGTTCAAGGAGGCAGCAGCGAAGAAATTCTTGATATTGCAAAACAGGTATTAGAACCGGATGTTTACAATAAAGTTGTACTGCCAAAATACAGAACATTCCAAAAAACCATTCAACATGCTTATCATAATGAAACAATAGATGTGCTTGATAAATTAAGAGATATAAACTGCGGCTCCGCACCTACGGACTTTATGACATTAATAGGCTCAACGGCACTTCTTGGAGTATACGCGGCACAGGCTGAAAATAATGACGAGCGTATAAGTTTAGGCTTATCAACAGGGCTTCCTTTGATATCAACCGTAAGTACAAACCTTGGCTGTGCAATAAAGAGCATAAGCGGCGGTAAAGCAATGGCTGTATCCTTAGGAATAGGTGCTGTTACAAAATTTATTTGCGATAAAATAAATGCTGCATTCAGAAAATCCAAGGGGCTGGATGAAAATGCGAAGCCATCTATCGTTACAATTGATGATTACATTCCCTATAAAAATAAATTCGGGGAGGTTTTCCTTGTTCCTGCAGGAGGCGATTTAAATGAAATTAATACAAATAAAAACACCCCTTAAAATAAGAGGTGTTTTTAAAATTTGATTATTTAATTATTCTTCAATTTGAATAACTGAAACAGGGCAAGATTCAGCTGCTTCTTTAACAGCATCTTCATTTCCTGCAATATTTGCTTCAACAACGGTTGCAACATCTTCTACTTTGAATACATCAGCGCAAAAAGATTCACAAGCACCGCAAGCTATACAACCTTCTTCGATTTTAACTTTCATTTAACTAGCTCCTTTATATTTAGTAAAACATTTTGTCTTTAATTAAAATTATACAGGAAAAGTCCCCAAAAAAGCAAGGTGATTTTTTGGTATTTTAAAGGTTTTTGATATCTTTTGTGGTGTCAAGAAGCTTTGCAAGGGTTTTTGCATCCCCTTTCAGTTTAAAATATTCCGCAAACTTAGGGGTTGTTTTAAGATTGTATGAACGGCCGTTCTTATCTTTGGTTCTTGATATAAAACCTTTTTCCAGAAGTTCAGCCACATGCTCATAAGCATTAGACCTTAATTCTTTTAAATAAGACTGTCTTATGGGTTCTTTCAGGGCAATAATAAGCAGCGTTTTGGCAACGGACGGTTTAATATCAACAGGGCAGAGCTTTTCCACAATATCAAGGTGTTCTTCTTTAACCTGAATTATATACCCGTCTTCATCATCTATTTCAAGTGCTCCGTCGCGGGAAGAATAATCAAACATTAAATCCAAAAGTGCATTTTCAATCTCTTCTTCAGGAATATTGAGAAGCTCTGAAATTTCAGCAGGCTTCATAGCCCTTGCGGTTATAAATAAAACAGCTTCAACCTTTGCTTTAAGATTATATTCTTCCTCATTCACAAGGTTTGTATTAAGTTCTTCATTTTGTAAATTTTCTTTATCAGCCGGCATCTTGAAGTTCCTCAGTTTCTGACAAGACTTTGTTTTTATCCAATTTTCTCTTTAAGGTTTTGATATTTTCCGATACCGCAATATCCTCTTCTTCATGTTTTTTGGAAGGGAGTTTTACATACAATTCACCATAAAATTCTTCCTGATAGATTTCAAATTTTCCATTAGATACCAGAAATAAAATTGCAATATAGGCTGCAGTTTTAGAAAATCCCAAAAGAGTAAGCTCTGTAATTTCAATTTTTTCATTTGTTTCAAGGATTTTATTTAAATTTTGCTCCATCTTATCCGCAAGAGCTTTAATGTATTCATCCTGTGTCATATCAAGTATATCACTTGTAGACATTTTTGAATATTTACGGTTTAATTTTGCCTTATGCCCGTCTATTGCACTTTTTAATTCTCTTTTCTTTTC
>CAQTPN010000061.1 GCA_948888345.1 uncultured bacterium
CCCCCGTGTTTCCGGCCCAAAGATTAAAAAATCTCCCTCTTTATATTGAACATCGGTATAAAGTTTATCCGTTTTTGTAGTAAAAAGGTGAATTTTTTCAGGATTTTTCTTAATATCAAACATATTTTCAAATTCTTCAAAGTCTATAATATGTTCAATATCCAATTTATCCCAGTAATCAAGCCCCGAGCGTTTTAAATATTTATCACTCATAGAAAAACCGAGTCTGCCTACAAGATAAAGCTTTGAAGATGTACAGGCACAAAGCCTTGCAACATTTCCTGTATTCTGCGGAATTTCAGGCTCAAACATTACTATATTTAAATATTTTGCTCCGTTTAACATATTCTAATCTTTTAAAAATCTTTTAGATTCCAATACAACCGGCAGCCCTCTTAAAACACAGAATATAACAGAAATCCAGGTGCAAATAATACCGATTAAATAAAGTGTGTGGTCTGTGTTAAATTGAAGATGCCCCCCGATTAATAAAAGGAAAGCTAATGCTTTGCAGACAGCGTATGTAAATCTTGAAAAATTAGATGCAACAATAAACTTTGCAATTTTGCCCTGCATCATTGTTTTTTCACCAAATGCCGTAAAGCCTTGAGCCAAAGCTAAAGACCTTAGAGAATCCGTTATAATTCCTCTTGTTAAAACAATAACAGGAACAAGAACACTAATCCACCCTAAAGCGCAAAAACTCATCCAGTAAAGATTTTCAACAATTCTATCCCCCATAATATCAAGAACGGCACCAAGCTTTGATGTTTCATTAAATTTTCTTGCAACATACCCGTCAAGACCGTCAAACCACATTACAAAAATTGTTAAAATAAGCGAGATGAGAGCATATTTTACATCATAAAATAAAAGCCCCATTGCAATAAATGCTAAAAAAATTCTTGAAATTGTAATAATATTTGCCATTTTTATCCTCTTTATTTCTGTTTTAATTCTTCATCTATAATTTTTGCCGCTTCTTCTACGCAATGCTTATCCGATAATAATTTTTCAACCTCATCAAATCCGCTTCTTTGAAGCATTTTTACCTTTTCGTTATCAATAATATTTATAATTTCATCCGCTATCTTCTTAGGGCAGGCATCAAACATTAAAAACTCCGGTACAATATCCTTGCCTGTTATTATATTAACAAGACAGGCCTTCTTGATTGACCTTACAAGCAAATATACAAGATAGAAAAATAAAGGCCCGCGATACGCTATAATCATAGGTGTCTTGTAAAGTGCAGCCTCAAGTGCCACAGTGCCGGATTTCAAAATCAGGGCATCTGAAACAGACAAAAGTGCGTGATTTTCCCCCTTGATTGCTTTATATGGACATTTAGTTTTTTCAAAAGCATCATCATCAAGATTATCCGCATGAGATACTACAAATTGAACGTCTCCTCTTACTTTTTCAATTAATTTTGCAGCACAGAGAAAAATTTTAAGCAAATGCTTAATTTCAAACATTCTTGAGCCCGGGAAAATTGATATTAATTTTTTATTTAAATCAAGATTGTGTCTTTTAAAAAATTCAACCCTATCTGCTTTTTGAGGCAGTTCTTTTATTAAAGGATGCCCGACATAAGTATTTTGAATTCCAGCATTATCATACATTTCTCCTTCAAAGGGGAAAATCGTTAAAACCCTGTCTATGTTTTTCTTAACAGTATTTAAACGCCACTTCCTTGAAGCCCAGATTTGAGGCGGAATAAAATAGAATGTTTTAATGCCCGCTTTTTTAAGACGTTTTGAAATTGCAAGATTAAAAGCTCCGTAATCTACTAAAAGTACTAAATCTGGCTTAAAATCATTTTTAAGATAATTTACAATCTTTGCCCCTAAAAAAATATGGTCAACTATAACCTTTGGTGTAAGCCCCATTGCACCCATCTTTTTTTGGTCAGAAAAAAGCTTTACGCCCATTTTACGCAGATTTTCACCGCCCACAGCCTCAATTTTAATATCAGGATTAAGGCGCAGCAGCTCTCTTGCAACCCCGCTTGCGTGTTTATCTCCGGAGCTTTCTCCGGTTATTATAAAAACTTTTTTCAAATTCTCCACTTATTTTATTCCGAAACTCACATCAAAAATGCTACACAGCCATTATAACCATATTGTTTTTATCAGCATATTTTATCATCTGTTCCTGATTAACAATGATTGTCTCACCTGCTTCAAGTGCCAAAACAGAAGCCCCGTAATGTTTCATAACCTTTAAAGTTCTGAGCCCCACGGTTGGAATATCAAAACGTTTATCTTGATTGGGCTTTGCAACCTTAACAACTACGGCATTTTTTCTTCTTGCAAGCTTGCCGCCCCTTTTAATACACTTATCCGTGCCTTCAATGGCTTCAACTGCCATAATCATCTTATCTTTCATAACAACAGATTGCCCTATATCAAGCTTTCCCATCTCCTTTGCAATCTTAAAGCCGTATTCAACATCCATTAACTGTGTTTCATTTGGCTGGGTTTTTGTCATTACACCTTTTTGCACCATTAATTTTTTAATAAAAATTGTCTGGTCCAAAATTGTAATGCCGATATCTTCCATCTCTTTTACGATTTTCAGCATAATAGCATCGTCATTCAATTTTGGTGCTTCTTTTAAAAATTCAATCGCCATGGGCTCTAATTTAGGACGTTTTAAAAGCATAGTCTTGGAAACCTTTCCAAGAAATGTCAGCTGTTTAATGTTTTCATCAATTAAAGTCTGCTTAATGCTGTTTGCCTGCCCGAAGCCAAAGGATAAAACTTTTGAACAGTATTTTGTAAGCTCTTTATAATTATCATCGGATAATGAAATAGCTATAACTTCAAAACCGTTCTCTCTGGCAGCCTGAGCCATTTTCACAGGCAAAAGTCCATCTCCTGCCATTAAACATTGTTTATTTTCAAGCGTAATACTCATAATTAAGGCATAATCTCCATATCATTGTCACTACTTCCTCCGGAAATACTGGTTTTAACATTTCCTGTTGCATTAAATTCCTTTGGATTCATTGTCATTGTTATAACATCTGCTTCTACCGTACTTGCACCCTGGGTAATCTTTGAACGTCCCGTAAATACAACTTTATTCGGCTTTTGCGTTGTCTTATCTATAAATACCTGTGCTTTAGGGCCTGCCGCTGTATAATCTTTAAATTTTATACGAACATTGCCCCCTGCAATTATGTTGTTTGTATTTCTGTTATATTGCTGAAATCTCGCCTGAACAAAAAGCCTTGAACCGTCTTCAAAAGTAACATCAGTGCTTGTATTTCCAGACATTTGATACTCTTGATTTTGCGGCTTATATTCAAATTTGTTTCCCTTTAAAACGTTTGATTTTTCTTTCATTACAACATTTCCGGTTAATTTTAAATTTTGAACCTCGCCATTTTTGTCAATTATGGCACTTGCTGCATCGGAAAACGTTTCAACATCCTGATAATGGACAATAACGGAACCATCAGCCTTCATCACCTTTGTATTTGTATCGTATTCCTGTGAATCAGAATTTATCATAATCAAAGGCTGCCTGTCTTTCATCATAATAGACTGGGTATTTCCTTCAGCTCTAAGAGTTTTATTAATTAAAGAAACCTTCATTATATTTGCTTTAATTTCATGTTTTTTATTATCCTTATTTTGAAAAGCATAAGGATTATCAAAAAACACTGCAAGGGAAGGTTTTTTGGATTTTGGTTCTAAATCAAGTTCGGCTCTCGGGCTTTTTACAACTATATCACCGACTGAAACCTTTACATTACCTGAGAAAAAGCCCTTATTCTTATCAACATTAATCTGCTGATTATTGGCTTCAATCACAACATTGGCACAATATGCACCCATAAACGTAAACGATATCATTATTAATGTTATGATTATTTTTTTCATTGCTTTTTGCCTCCCAAGCTTAAATCAAATGAACTTTTCTTGCCCGTGCCATCGCTCTTTTTGGTATCAAAGATTGAAGATTTGCACTTTCCCTCAATTCTGAATTTTGTAAAATCATAGTTAAAAATTGCCTTTTCGCTTCTCGCTTCAAACATATCTCCGCTTTTTACAACAACATTTCCAAAAGCCTCAATATCTTCATCTCTGCCCTTCCAGACAATTTTATCAGCTCTGATTGAATATCCTTCTTTTGCAACAATTAAGGTATCTCCTTCAAGCGTGATTATTTTTTCATCTTCTTTGTAAGTTCCTCTGTTTGATTCCACACTTAAAACCACTTCGTTTTCTTTATTGTAAAAATTTCCCATGGCATTTTCTAAAATTACAAGCCTGCTTCCGCTTTCATAGCTTCCTTTTTTAGCATATAGCTCCCAGTAAACTTTCTCATCTTTTGTTTCTGTTAAAACAAGATTATTAACTGATACGCGCCTGTTTTTAACCTCATCTGATACAGAATTTGAACGTATATCTTTTGTTACAACCCATGACCATATAAAGCCAAAAAGGCAAACTCCAAAAACCGTTAAAAATACGCCTGCGTATACTTTTTTCTTGTTCAACATATTTTCTTTAACTTAAAACCGTTTTGTTTTTCTTACACTGAAATAACAAAACTAATTTTAGCATGAATACTGTTTTTCTTTGCAAATTTTATGAAAATATGTTACAGAGAATACAAATATAACCAAAAAGAGCTAGAAATAAAGTAAAAATAAAAAGGGGTTGAAATTTTATTTTCAGCATTTAATAATGGGGTGTACAAGTGAATATCGCGGAGTGCTCTGCCGAGCAAAAGGTGACTAAATGTCACGTTTTGCGAGAGGAAAGTCTGGAAGACTGCGGCAAGGTAAAGCGCAAAAGAAAATTAAATATCGCGGAGTGGAGCAGTCTGGTAGCTCGTCGGGCTCATAACCCGAAGGTCATAGGTTCAAATCCTGTCTCCGCAACCAATTAAAAATGGAAGCTTTTTAAAAAGCTTCCATTTTAGCTAATATTAGTTATTTTTTATCTTGCATTCTTCATAAAAATTTCAATAAATTCTTTAGTTTCGGTTGGCTTGCCGTATAAAAAGCCCTGTGCTATCTGACACCCTATGCTTCTTAAAAATTCAGCCTGTTCTTCTGTTTCTATCCCCTCGGCCACAGTTGTCATGTTTAATTTATTAGCCATCTCAATTATGCTCTTTGTTACAATCTGGCCTTTTGTATCCTTGATTGTATCTTTTATAAAGCCTCTGTCGAGTTTTAATACATCCATAGGAAGATTTCTGAGCATATTTAATGATGAATACCCTGTTCCAAAATCGTCCATAGAAACAACAAAACCTAATTCTTTCAAGGTTTGAACCGCCTCTTTAAAACGTTTTTCATTATTAAAACAAGCACTTTCCGTTAATTCAAGCTCCAAATATTTTGTATCCACCCCGTATTTTCTTGTAAGCAAAATTAATTCATCAATAAATTTATCATCATCCATGTGAATCCTTGAAACATTAACAGATATCGGAAAAAGTTTTGCGCCTTCTCTTTTCCTTTCGGCAAGAAATTCGCAGGCAAGCTTCCATATATATTTATCTACCTCTCGTACAAAGCCGTTCTTTTCAAAAAGCGGAATAAAATACATTGGAGGTATAAGCCCCTTAACAGGATGTATCCATCTTGCAAGTGCTTCTGCCCCTGCGAGCTCTCCTGTTTGAAGATTGAATTTCGGCTGAAGATACATGCAAAATTGTCTGTCTGCAAGGGCATATACCATCTCATCTTCTATTGCTTTTTCTTGAAGGATTTTTGCCCTTAAATTATCATCATAAAATTTGCAAACATTATAAACTTCGTTTCCTATCGTTCTTTTTGCAATATTTGCTCTTTCATACATTTGCTCAACCGGCTCATCTTTTTCGTTAATCAAATAAACTCCGAAAATAAGGTTAAGTTTTGAACCTAAAGCCATGCCGGATGTTTTTGAAGTCAGCTGCATTGAAGTTTTATTATATAACTCAATTTCATCCAAAATTTTATCTATAAAATATTTTGCTATAAAATCTTCCCTGTCATATTGATACAAAATAACAAATGTTGAAGCGTGGTCTCTTGCACAAATGCTGCCGTCTTGAAGATTATTATTTAATAAATTGTAAAAATCCATCAAAATTTTATTTGCATTTTCAACTCCGTAAAGTTCATTTAATGCTCTAAATTTTGTAATTTCAACACAAATCATTGCATATTTTTTATCAGGGTTTTTATCCAAAAATTCTCTCGCCTTTATTCCAAAACAATTTCTGTTATTTCCGCCCGTAATTTTATCAACAAAGGCTATTTCGTATACAATTTTTTCATGCCTGCCTAAAAGCTTATTATTATAATACAAAAGGAAAAGCAAAAGAACGCTTATAGTAACAACAATCAAAATAAGCCCCGATAAAAGTTTATTTATATGAAGCATCATAACGCTTAGAGGAACAACGGTCATAACATATCTGTCCGGATTGTCAATTATAGCATAGCAGGCTGCATACCTTTGCCCGTTTTGCTTAAATAGAAATGTTCCGTAGTTTTCTTCTCTAAATTGGCCTATAATTTCTTCTTTGGATTTTCCTATAAATTTCATACCGCGGTTAAAAAAGTTTAAATCCTTGCTTTTATCCCTGCCGGGCTTAACAAGAAAATCTCCGTTGCCGTCTATAATATATGAAAAACCCTGTTTATTATAATTATTAAAACTTAAAATCTTTAAATAAGTATCAGCATAGACCTGAGCACCCAAAACACCCAGTATTTTACCGTTTTTATTATGAACGGGAACGCCGTATTCATTAACATAAGCCTCTACAATTTCATCACTCTTTTTTGTTTCGGCAAATACAATATCCCCTGAAATTGCCCCGACAAATCTTTTATCTTTAGACCAATCAACAGAAGGAAGCCTGCCTGCATTTCTTTTGATATCTTACAGTGTGCCCGTCAGGATAAGCAAAAACAAGCCTGTGATAATTATAATCAGCTATATGGGAAGCCAGAAAATCAGCAACAGCACTCTCATCCGCTATATTAACTCCGTTTGTCATCTTTACGGATAAAACGTTTAATTCATTAATTGAGGAAGATATTCTTCCCCTTAAATTTGAAGCCGTCTGCAATACACTCTGTTCTAAAAATTTTTCTGCAGATGTTCTCTCTTTAACAAGAATATCTTTAACAAAAAATATAGCCAGAATTACAAGTAAAATAGTAATAATCTTAATTGCAGTGTAAATTTTTACAATTTTTTGTTCATTACCCTTAAACTTAAAAGCAGACAAAATAAAAAGCTCCTTATTTAAATATTTCTTGTATATTAATAATACATTTTTTTACACCATTAAGCAAACTCCCATTAAACTTGTAAAGATTATGCTTTAGACATCTTGACTGAGAGTTAACTCCACGTTATAGAATATTAATAAAGTTAAAATTTACTTATTATAAATAAACAATGAGGAAACAAATATGAAACGCAGAGAATTTATTATTAATTCAGCATTAATGGCAGGCGGTGCCGCTCTTCTTTCAGGTTGCGGCAAAAAGGAATTTATAAAATCCGAAAATCAGGTGATAAGAAGAAAATATAAAGATATTGAAGTTCCGCTTCTTGCGCTTGGCTGTATGCGCCTTCCTATGACAAAAGATAATGAAATCGACCAGAATGAAGTAGACAGAATGGTTGACTACTGTATGGAACATGGTGCCAACTATTTTGATACAGCCTATATGTATGTAGATGGCAAATCTGAAATTGCAATGGGTAAATCTTTAAAAAGATATAATAGAAAAGATTTCTA
>CAQTPN010000062.1 GCA_948888345.1 uncultured bacterium
CTATTAAAAATCGTTTCGGCACAACAAGCGAGGTCGGGGTTTTTGCAATGAATGACCGCGGGCTTGTTGAGATTAAAAACCCTTCGGAAATCTTTTTATCCGAAAGAGGAGAAGAAAATTGCCCCGGATGTACAGTTATTGCAACAGTGGAAGGTACACGTACATTGCTTTTGGAGGTGCAGGCACTTGTCGGTAATACTCCTTATCCAAGTCCGAGGCGTGTTGCGCGTGGAGTTGAATACAATAGATTACTTCAAATCCTTGCTGTGCTTGAAAAAAGAGTAGGGCTTAACCTGTCAAAACAGGATGTATATATAAATGTAATCGGCGGGGTTGATATTATAGAGCCTGCGGCGGATTTAGGAATTGCAATGGCAGTACTGGCCTGCGTCAGGGATGTTTGTTGTAAAAAAGATACTGTTATAATCGGTGAAATTGGACTATCAGGGGAAATACGCGCGGTGGATAACCTTGAGAAGCGGTTAAAAGAGGCACAAAAACTCGGTTTTAAAGAGGCAATAATTCCAAAAATTTCATCAGATAATATAAAAAAGCAGATTAAAGGCTTAAAAATTAAGACTACGGAAGTACACAGGCTTATAGATGCAATCACAAAAGCACTGAACTAAAGATTAATATTTACTTGTGTCATTGCGAACGACCAACGGGAGCGCGGCAATCCAGAAAAATCTTTCACTGTCTTTTCTGGATTGCCGCAGTCGTTTCACTCCTTCGCAATGACAAAGCATTATTGCAATGTATACAAATAAGTTAAGTTTCATTTAAACCTGATTTTCAGACCGTTCTTTAGAACTAATTTTGTGCAAAAGAAAATTTACCCTCTTTTTATAGTATAATATTTTTTAACAGACTGATTTATTGAAATCGGGGGGTTAAACTTTGAAAATCATTGCGCAAAATTTAATTAAAATATACGGAGACAGGTCAGTTGTGAATGATGTGTCTTTTGAGGTTAATAAAGGGGAAGTAGTCGGGCTTTTGGGGCCGAACGGAGCCGGAAAAACAACCACATTCTATATGATAGTAGGGCTTGTTAAAGCAAATTCCGGTGTTGTAAGCCTTTTAAACAAAGAAACAAATGAAACAACGGATATGACCAAAATGCCCATGAATGAAAGGGCAAAGCTTGGAGTAGGGTATCTTCCGCAGGAAGCTTCAATCTTTAGAAAACTTTCTGTTGAGGATAATTTAAAACTTGTTTTAGAGTTGAATGAAAAACTTGATAAAAATCAAAAAAAAGAAAAACTTGAAGAGCTGCTTGAAGAATTTGGCATGACACGGCATAGAAAATCAAGTGCTGTAGCACTTTCGGGCGGAGAAAGAAGAAGGGTTGAAATTGCCCGCGCTCTTGCAGCAACCCCGCATTTTATCCTTCTGGATGAACCTTTTACAGGGATTGACCCTATTGCAATCGGGGATATCAAGGAAAATATTTATAAACTTGCCCGCGAAAAGGGTCTCGGGGTATTGATTACGGACCATAACCCGAAAGCCACATTATCAATTACGGATAGAGCCTATGTAATTTTTGACGGAAAAATTAAAATTCAGGGTAAAAGTAAAGAAGTAGCTGAGGACCCTGTTGCAAAAGAGTTTTACCTTGGTAAAGACTTTACTTTATAAAGGATTTTTAAATTGTTTAAAATCAGTATATTCGATAAATATATATTTAAACAGGTTCTAAAGGCGACGCTTGTCTGTCTTTTGCTATTTATAATCGTTTGGATTGCACCTGAAACCCTTGTTAAGATTATTAAGAAAATTTTTACTCACGTATGGACAATTGCAGAGGGGTTTAAATATCTTGTTTATGAACTGCCGAAAGTGCTTGGGAAGGCTATCCCCGTGGGGATTTTGCTCGGTACACTTTTTACTTTTGATAAACTTTCAAAGGATTCAGAATTAAGTATTTTAAGGGGTATCGGGCTTTCATTCAACAGGATTATGGCACCGGTATTAGTTTTGAGCTTATTTTTATCTTTTTTGTGTTTTTATGTAAGCGATAAAATGATTCCTTACGCTTCAAAGGCAACAGGTGAAGGAGCTAATTTTAACAAACATTTTGTATATCTTCAAAAGGATGAAAACCAGGTGCCGACACGCGGTATTATTATTTCAAATTTTATGACAACAGGGATTAAAAATCTTGTTGTAATTAATTTTTCAAATGAAAAATATGATGATGCGATGACATTTAAAAGTATTATTTTTTCAGATTATGCCATCTTAAAGGATGATTATTGGCTTTTGCCTGAGGCGAAGGAGTATAAAATCAATAAAAACGGGATTTATACCGATATAGATAATATTAAAAATTATAAGATTTTAGAGGGAAAACTTGCAAAAGATGTCTATACAATGATTTTAAACTCAACTAAAAAAGACAGATTTTTCACAACAAAAGAGTTGAAAGAATATAAAGACATTCTAAAGGAGCAGGATTTTACCGATGAATATAATTTCATTTTAACAAAGTATTATCAAAGATTTCTTCATCCTCTAACCTGCATATTGTTTGCAGCAATCGGCTGCTTATTGGGGTTTGCGCCGCCAAGAAGCCAGAGATTAATTGGTTTTACGGTGGCTGTGGGGATGATTTTTGCCTACTATATCACGTTGCCGTTTTTTGATTTGCTGGCGCAAAAAAGTGTAATGCCGCCATTTTTGGCTGCGGCATTTCCCATAGCGGCGTTTCTCGTTTCAATATTTATTATTAAGAAAGTTAAGGATTTGTAACAGATGTTTAGAAAGTTAATATTTGCAATATTTATAATGGCTGCAATGGCAGGAAACATTGCCGGAAGTGCATTTGCAAAGGATGCCTCTGATGAAATTTCAGTAATTCATGATACTGAAGGAATTTATATTTTTAAATTAAATACAAAAAAAATCGGGGATAAAATCAAACCATACGTAGCAAATAAGCTTACTACGGCTTCTGATATCTATAAAAATAATGATAATTTTGCACTTGTGATAAACGGGGGCTTTTTTGATATTTTGACAGGGGATGCTGTTTCTTACGTTACAATTGATGGAAATGTAGTAGAAACACCGTTTTCCAATATGAAATTAATTCAGAATGCAGGCAGAACAAACAGGCTTGAAGGTATTTTGAACCGTGCGGAATTTCGCATTCTTGAAAATAATCGCGGGGGGCTGGTTTTCGACATTGATAACCACTTTGCAACTGTGCCTGACGGGTTTACAATAAAGCATTCCATTCAAGGCGGGCCTCTGGTTTACCCGGTTATGAATCTTGAAAAGGAAAGTTTTATTATAAAAGAAAATGATAAAGTGAAATTTCAAGCTGCAGATGTTTTAAAACGCAGAGAAAGAACGGTTTTAGCCTTAAAAAATGAAATTTTATACTTCATAATCTTTACAAATCAAAACAAAGTAAGTGTAACGGAAATCAGAGATTTTTGTAAAAAAATGAAATTCGATAAGGCAATGGCACTTGACGGCGGGGCTTCCACCTCCGTAAATTTTAAAGATGTTGAAGTTTATTCAAGCTTTGGCTCTCAAAGAAGAGTAAAATCCTTTTTGGTAGTTGAAAAATAGACCGGTCGAAAGTACAATATAAGGGTGAAAAAACTTATGCCCGTGCGGATTTAAAAGAAATGGAGAAAATAATCAATGGATGAAAATAAAATAAATGAAACACCTGAAATTCAGGATGAAAATTCAAATAAATCTGTTAAAAAGGATGAAAACCCGAATAAAATAACTTTTTTTGAGATTTTCATTCTGATTTTGCTTGTAATCTGCGTGGGGCTTTATGTTTCACCAAATTTTTTACTCAAGGCTGAAAATAGAAAAAATGCCATAGTTCAGACCAATGCAAGCATTTTTACATCAAAGGCTCTGAGCGAATTTTCCACTAATTCAAAAATTAAGGCTTCAGTTGTTTCTAAAAAATTAATCGAAGAGTTGAACGCTGTAAATAAAAATCCATTCTCCAAAAAGGCCCCTGCTTATTGTATTTTAGCCAATTGCGAAGCCGAGGGGAGTGTAAAAATTTCTCCTGATGATAAGGTAAATTCAATTACGGTGGAAGCGTATACAAAAGATAATATTCTGCTTGTAAGAACGGTTATTCAGCCCCCCTCTTTTGTTACTTACACAAGGGATTTGACTTCTCTTGAAAAACAGGATAAGAAAAGAAAGAAATAAAATGCAATCTGAAGTAAATTTGGAATATAAGGTGCAATACGCTGATACCGATGCTTACGGGGTAGTCTGGCATGGAACTTACCTCCGTTGGATGGAGGCAGGGCGTGTTGAATGGCTTTTTGACCATGGGGTTCGAATTGATGAATTGGCGCGGGATTTCGGGATTGTAATGCCTGTTGTGGATATTAATATTAAATACAAATTTCCCGCTAAACTCTTGAATAATGTTGTTGTTAGTACTATTGTAAAGGAGCATACTGCAGCCAGTGTTACATTTTATCAAACCGTGAAGATAAAAGAAACCGGTAAAATCTGTACTGCGGCTGAAGTTAGGGCAACTGCTATTGATAAAAACGGCAAAGTAATCCGTGATTTAGCAGGGCTTATCGGGCTAAAGGATTTAAAGGTACAAAACGCTGACAGTGAGGCTATTAAACGCTGATTGAAACTTTAAAAGCCTTGTATAATAAGAATTTTAAGGAATAAAAAATATATGTTAAATGCTATAAATCAATATTTTACTGAACTTGGCGCGATAGGTTTAGCGTTGAATTCTTGTATAGAGAGCTTTTTCCTCGTTCCGCCGCCTGATTTTTTATTGATTGCAATGGATTTAAAATCTCCTCAAAGTGCCTTATACTTTGCTTTTATATGTACTATAGCATCTGCAATAGGCGGTGCTATCGGGTTTTTTATCGGTAAGTTTGGCGGCAGACCTGTATTTAACTGGCTTTTTGGCCTTATTAGCAAAAACGGAAACCGCAGAGCTGCCGACCAGTTTGAAAAAGTGGAAGCTCTTTATAATAAATACGGGCCGCAAGCGGTGTTTTTTGCGGCTTTTACGCCGATTCCCTACAAAGTTTTTACAATTGCAAGCGGCATTTTAAATATGAATTTCTGGGCATTTATGGCTGCAAGCGTTGTGGGACGGGGCATGCGCTTTTTTATTGTAAGCGGTGTTTTGATGATTTTCGGTGAAAAAATCAAAGACCATATTGAGTTTGTAATTGTGGGTGCAACCGTTGTTATTATTGCGTTTTTCTACCTTTTATACAAGAAAAGAAATGCAATTTCCAAAATGGAAAACAGCCAGGCGATTATGCAAAATACTGTAGTGAATTTTGAATCAATTGAACATTCAAAAGAAGAGATGTCTGTTAAATAATTTTGCTATAATTAGGCTATAATTTAATCATATCAATGGTTTTTGGTGGTATAGTTTTATTTTTATACACAATGTTTTTACCGCCTGTGTTGTATACAACCCCAAAAATGCCGTTTTCGGCGGGTTTTAGACCATAAAAAATTAAATTTTCCGGTAATTCTAAGAATTTTTTTGAACGCGGTTCTTTAAAATTCCCTAAAAAGCCTACTACGGGGCAATATAAGGCCTCTGTATCTTGTTGAATTGCATCTATATCAGGATTTAGGCTTACTCCAAATTTTAAAGTATGATAACCTAAACATTGCAAATCCGGAGTTTCAATAGGGGGGCCTGCGGGAATAAATCTTGCAGGATTTTTTGGTTCTGAAATCCTTGCGGTGCCTCGAATTAAGGCAATTCTAAGCTCATTTTTGCAGATTTCATATTCGTTTAATCCTACTGTTAAAACGCCTAAATCCTTTGATATGACCCATCTTTGCATGGGGTAGGAATTGCTTTTTACTTCTATTTTTGGTTTTGCAGGTAAGTTATCGCGCAAAATCCAGTTATAATCGTGTTTTCTTTCGATATATCCGATTGCATCCTCTGCAATCGTAGTATCTATAGGGTTTTTCAGATTAAACGACACTTGAATTTTTCTATTTTTCTTATTATTGTTGAATTTTGCCTCAAATTCAAAAAATCGGCCGGTGTTTGAAAGTATTACATCAAGTTTGAAATTGTTTTCGTAATTAAGCCGTAAAATGGCTCTAATCGGGCCTTTTTCAATAATTTTACTTCCTAAAAGCTTGAATTTACGGGGGCTTCCAGCCGGAGCATAATTGTATGAATCTCCAATGTCTTTTGTATCAATGATTTTAAGGACATCTGTATATTCTTTGCCGTGTCTTTTATCGACAAAATTTATGCTTATTTCATCGTTTTTTTGACTTAAATTCAATTCCAATAAGGGATTTGAGATTTTATTTTCTGTAATTTCAAGTTTTGAGGCTGTTTTAACATTTTCAATACAGCTAAAAGAGAATGGGGGTAAGGATTTTCCTTCAATTAAATATTCAAAGCGCGGCAAATACTGTTCCGTAACGGGAATTTGCCTTATATCATAAAGAATTTCATCACTAAAACCCTTGAATTTCCTTATAAGCTGGGCATTTTGCATTTTAAAATCAGTTATAAGTCTTATCGGGCCTGAATATTCATAGTTTGAAAGATTAAATACACCAATTTTTAAACGTGAATTCTTATCGATTGAATTTTTATCTTTTCCGCAAATGCTTTTCGTTTCAGTGTTTTTAGGATATAAACGCCTAAAATCGCGTATTAATCTGTGTTTTACCCCGTTTGTTATAGCTCTTACCCTATCCAGCCTTGATTGTACGCTTTTATGAACTTCATCAATCGAGCAGCCGTAAATTGAATCATGGGCGTGGTTTTTTATGAGTGTTTTTGCTGCATAATCCAGTGATGATGTGTAATTTCCCGAATTTTTGAATACGGTTTTCATAAAATGGTTAAACGGTTCGACTATTCTGAATAATTCCCATTGAAGTTCAGCATTTTCAACCTTTTGCGGGATTCTTGAAGAGTAAACCCCGCTTAATATATAGGTTTCAGAGTTATCTAAAAGTTCTACTTCGGCTGTATGCTTTGTATAATCAACGTTTTTGACGTATTCAAAGGGGGTTGATAATTTAATTTCATAGTTTTTCAAATATTTATTAATATTTGATATAATATTTGAAGAATTATTTAAACCGGCGAGGTGGTCAGCTCCGATTGGCAAAAGAAGGGTATTTGAAGAATTTTTTCCGATTTTATCAAGAATTTGTTCAATTAAAATTGCGGTTTTGTGCCATTCTTCTTTTGTGATATCCTCTAAATCCTTGCAGCATAAGGGATGCAGCGCATCCATAAAATATCCGTAAACAAGTTTTGTTGTATTTATACCGTTCATCTTAAAATCATTAGCCGGAAGTGCCCCAATTCCGCGCCATGCAAGGACGTATGGGATGTTAAAAAATCTTAAGATATCAAAAATACTTTTTGAATGGCCGAAAGTGTCTGCAAGATATCCTATAAAATCAGTACTGTCAAAGCTTTTAGCGTATTTTAATCCTAAATCCAAATTTCTGATTAATGAAATTCCGCTTACAAGAAAATTATCTGGGCTTACAAAAAATGGGCCGATGTCCAGTTTTTTTGCGGTTATCAATTTTTTTACGGTGTTTGTTTTTTCCGGACGGAATTTTAGATAATCTTCTAGCGCGCAAGTTTGTCCGTCAAAGTAAAAATAAGGCATAGAGCCGGTTTCAAGCTCTTCTAAAATTTCATCAAAAACTTCAAGCAGCCTTAAATTAAATTCTTCTTTTGTTCTGTA
>CAQTPN010000063.1 GCA_948888345.1 uncultured bacterium
AATTTGGTAAATTTTCTTGCAAAAAATGCTAAATTATGGAAGAATAGACATGAAATTTGCTAAATTTTGAAAAAATTAAAGAATAATATAGCAAATAATGAAATTAAAAGAACATAAAAAGAACCATGAAAGGATTAAAAATGAAATCTAATAATGAAGCAAGGCAATCCAAAAATGATAGTAATGGGTTTACTGGATTGCCACAGTCGTTTCACTCCTTCGCAATGACAATATTTAATTGCAAATCCCACTCCTGTCATTGCGAGCGACTAACGGGAGCGCGGCAATACACACCCCCTCCAATTATTGATAACCTCTCTGCCATTGCATCTCCCTTTGTCATTGCGAGCGAAGCGAAGCAATCCAGAGAAAACTTGGCAGAAAATCATGATACTGGATTGCCGCGGTCGTTGACACTCCCTCGCAATTACGGAATTATTAATCTTAAAAATCCAAGAAAACAAGCGGCTTTTTCATTAGTGGAGATGCTTATGGCCCTGCTGGTGGCCTCCCTGCTTCTTGTAGCACTTGCTCCCGTCATGACCCGCAAAATGAACGAACACATCACGGTAGGCAGCATCGGAAACTACGAAAGGCAGGACTACGGCCGTCTTTTCACGGAAAACAAAGAGTGGGCAGTGCCTACAAACGTTAACAGAATAAAAGTAACAGCCGTCGGCGGAGGTGGTGCAGGCGGAAGCACCACTTTTGGATACAAAAAATTCACATATTCAGGCTCTTCACAAAATTTTACAGTGCCGGAAGGTGTTACAAAAATCAGAGTATACGCAATCGGCGGCGGTGGCGGTGGAGCCGCAGGCGGTGATGGCGCAGGTATTGCATACGGCACGCTTAAAGGCACTGGCGAACAAGAATATAAAACAGCTGGCGCAAACCAGACATGGACTGTAAATGCCAATTCAAAAATCCCTGCCGTAGATTCTAAATGTGCGGCTTCAAACGTAACTGTGTGGAAATTAACTTCAAATGAAGCAACAACAATGACCCCGAATAACGCCTATATCAACGTTAAAGCCTGCGGCGGCGGAGGGGGCGGTGCATATTACGGCGGAGGTTCAGGCGGATATTTTAACAAAACTTTACAAATAAGCTCGTCTATTTCTTCAATTTACTTAACAATTGGTGGTGGAGGCGGATACGGAGGAGCAGATGATGGAGCCATAGCAGGTAATGCTTCCGGCTATGGCGGAGGAGGCGGAGGCTGTGAAGTAGGTTCAGGAAATGATACTTCCATTGATTGTCGTGGCCTTGGAAGCGGCAATGGCGGCAGAGGAGGAAAGGTTTATGGCAATTGCGCTACAACAGAACTTTCTGCTTACTTAATCCATGCAACAAATGGCAGCTCAACATCGGGCGGAGGCGGGGGTGGAGGAGGCAAAATCAGTGCAAACTCACTTTGCTATGCTAATGCGGGCTCGGGTTCCCTTGAAGGAGGCGGCGGAGGCGGAGGTGCAGCTCATACAGGCGGGGGTGGCGGAGGCGGAGGTGCCACATTCTTTGGAAGATATGGCAACTCTGCAGATAGTGCATTTTTTAATGTAGCCGCAGGAGGAGGCGGGGGGCCTTCTTATCCTATAGATAACCCGAGTATTTATAATGGTGTTGGCGGAGGCGGAGGAGGCGGAGGCAAAGGCGGGGGTGCCGGTGCCGGTGTAGGTACTTCTAATTTTGGTTATGGCGGTGCCGGCGGCAATAATGCTACTGCAAGCGGAGGCGGAGCCTCACCTATAAGCGGCATAAGCAATTGCGCAGGAGGAAAAGGCAGAGCAAACGGGCAGAACGGATATATGAAAATCAGCTGGAGCAACAGCGATAAACAGCTTTTAAAATGCAGCTACATCGCAAAAACCAATGCAGGCGGAGGCGGTGGCGCAGGACAGGTATGGGTCGGCGAAATTAATGTAAAACCGGGGGAAGTAATCACCGTTAATACAGGAAAGGGCGGTAACGGCGGCACATCCCGCAGTGCAAACGGGCAAGACGGCGGTAAAACAATAATTTCAGGAAGCACAAGCGGTTCAATCCTCACATTATTCGGCGGTGCAGGCGGAAGCTATTCCTCATCAGGCTCTCAAGGCGGCTCCGGCGCGGGCTGGTATACCCAAAAACCCTGGAAGAACTGGACAGGCTTGAATGTTTTCAATGTATCCAACCAAACAAATTTATCTACTCTGGGCAACGGTAAAAACGGCGGAAAAGCCGCTGATAACAATTATTTAGGCGGTGCGGGCGGCCAAACATACAGTATAGAAAACACGGTACTTGAAGGCGGTGCGGGCGGAAGCAGCAATTCAAACGGAAGTACACCAAACACCGCATCCTACGGCACAGGCGGCGGAGGCGGAGGCGGAAACGCAACAACCACAAATAATACGGCAGGTTTAGGCGGAAACGGCCAAAACGGATACGTTTATTTTGAATGGGGTGAAAGCTCAGGCGGAGGCGGGCAATCAGGACAGGTTGTTATTAAAGAAAATATCTGGGTTTCAGGCGGTGTAAGCAAAGTCAAATTTACAATAGGAAAAGGCGGAACATCAACTCAGGAAACATCTTTAAACTGGAACGGCCTTCTCGGCAAAAAAGGCGGCAGGGGCGAAGATACAGTTATTTATGTAGATAACGAAGAAGTATTAAGAGCAAAAGGCGGATATGGCGGCAACCCCGGAATATTAACAAACGGAACAGGCGGCGGCAAAGGTGAAGGCGAAACAGAAACACTTGAAAATACCGTGGCAGGCGATGATGGCACAACCGAAAGCGGCGGAGCAGGTGCGGCACTTACAAAAGAAGTATTTCCGCTTCTTGAAGCAGTATCCAGTATAACATCCACAGGCGGCCTTGGCGGAAGCATCTCAACCTCGGGCGAAGGAAAGGCCGGAAGCGGCTATGGTGCAGGAGGCGGAGGCGGAATTTTACTCAATAATAAAGCCTATATCGGGGGTAAAGGCTCTAACGGTATGGTTTATATTGAGTGGAGCAACTAATTTTAGATGAACAACTTTTCAAAGGGCGCGTTTTGTAACCTTCGCGCCCGTTTTTTTATGAATTTTAAAAAATGTTTGAAAATGAGGTGATGTAATCTGTAATAACATTTATTAAAACCGGCAGAATCCATGTCAAAATTAACGCCCCCATAACGGGTTTAAACAAAAAGCTCATCTGAAATACATTTACCTGCGGTGCTGTTTTTGAAATTGTACCGAGAATTATATCCTGCCCGAGCGTTGCAAGCAATACAGGGGCTGCAATCTGCATACCTACTACAAAAATATTCGAGGTTAATAAAACCAGATAATCCATATTTATAACCTTTTCAAGCGGTATATTAATTCCATACACGGAAAATATGTCAAAACTTCTTAAAAGAGCCTCTATAAGCCAATATAACCCCCCTACAGACATAAAAATAATAACTGAGAGAAGGGTAAAAAGATTTCCCACAATTGAGGTTTGAGCCTTTGATGTCGGGTCCATAACCATTGCAGATGACATACCCATTTGCGTATTAATCATATCCCCGCCCGCAGTAATTGTTGCTATAACACAATTTGTAATGTATCCAATCAGTGCACCGAACAGATAATTTAAAATTATGCAAAGAATTATGGATGTATGCGCAGGAGGAGGCGGAACTTTAATTATAGAGGTCATTATAACGGTCATAATGAGGGCAAAGGAAAGCCTTGCAATTGTAGGCACTTCTTTTCTGTTAAATCCGGGAGCAAACTGCATTAAGCCTATAAGCCTTGCAAATACCATTATTCCTGCGCCAAGCGCAAGATTTATTTCAGGAAACAATTTTGTAAACTGGCTTAATACTAAATCCATCAAAGCTCCTAAATTACATCTTCAAACATTGTACAGTCGCCAAATTTTATAAGGGGCGGCACTTCATTTTTTGAATTTATTGAAAGCAGCACAGTAACAGGATTTACAGCATCCGTATAAATCTGCATATAAGTATAAGTTTCATATTTTGTTTTTATAATTACATCCTGAAGCCCCGAAAGTTCATAAAGCATTTTTTCTTCATCCGGTTCATCATTTTCAAATGCTTTAAGATTTTCAGTATCCCCGATTGCAACCGCAGTAATTTCCCCTGCGCATCTTAATTTATACCGCCTTGTGGTATTTAATTTCAGATGAAAATCTTCTTTTGATAAAAATGCCGAATGATAATCCTCTCTTAAATATTGGAGAGCAGGAGCAACAACATCAGCATAAGATGGTGCCGCAAAATAAACCGGTAAAGAGAAAACAGAAATTACAAAGATTATAAAAGTTTTTTTAAGCATTTTTACCTTCCAAGCATCTTATTCGTTTCAATGAAATTGGGCCTCGGGTCAGCACCTTTGCTTCTGGGGGTGTATTTATCCTTGAATTGCTGTTCAGACCATGGAATTTTACCGGGGTTTTTCATAATCGTATTAATTTCATCCGTTTTCTTATTGATTGTATCGTTCATTTCGGATGCAAAAGGTTTTGAATGAAAATAATAATCTTCAGGCAAAACATAATTGGCAGAACGTGTTACGACATTAAAAGCAAGGTTTGTTCCTTCCACAAAATATTCTGTTAAAATTTTTATATAAAGCATTCCAAGAATTATAATCGTTAAAAATACTGATACAATTTTCGGGGCAGCAGCAATTGTCTGCTCTTGAACCTGAGTTACCGCCTGCAATATACCCACAACAAGCCCGACACTTGCCGCAACAAGAACGCACGGAAGCGACACGGAAAGCATTGTTACAAAACCTTTTGCCAGATATTCAGTTAATAATTCCATCAGTTAAAACTCTCCACAAGACCCTTTACAATCAAGCTCCAGCCATCCACCGCAATAAATATCAGCAGTTTAAACGGCAAAGATACAATCGTGGGTGATAACATAAACATACCAAGTGCAAGCAGAATATTTGCCACAACAAGGTCCAGCACAATAAACGGTATAAATATTATAAAACCTATCTCAAAGGATGTTTTTAATTCGCTTATGATATATGCGGGGGCCACCTCCCAGAGTGTTAGCTCTTCAGGGGTTTCAGGCATTACTTTACGTGTTTTACCGATAAAAAACGCTAAATCTTCCTGCCTTGTCTGTTTTAGCATAAATTCTTTCAAAGGTTCGGAGCCTTTTTGAAGCGTTAAAACGATATCCCCGTTTTGTTCATAAGGCACCCGCCCTGCTTCATACATACTCTGAAAAACAGGCGACATCGTATAAAGTGTCATAATCAATGCAAGCCCGATTAAAGCAATTGCAGGAGGAACAGATTGCGTACCCATAGCAGTTTTCAGCATTGAAAAAACTATTGTAAACCTTAAAAAAGATGTCATACAGCAAAATGCAAACGGCAAAAGCGAAAACAGCGTCATTACCATTAAAAGCTGTATTACAGGGTTTAAATCTTTTATTACAACATCCATAATTAAATATTTGTCCTTTTTGAATTGCTTTCTAATTCTTTTAATATGTTCTTCATAATATGATTTTTAGATTTTATATCAACCGCATTTGAATAATCATCTTCGGTATTTTCAAGGTCTAAACGTGCATTATCAAGCATTTGTAATTCTTTTATATATTTCTCAACCTGTTTTTTGGAAGCCTCATCATTTGTTTTGATATCATTCGGGCTGTAAAGAGGGGCTTCACTTATTCTTTTAGGGTCCAGAGTAAGCCCTTCAACTTCTTTTATCTTCATTTCTTTATTTGCAAGCTTTGCAAGAAATGTTGTATTTTCAGGGTCAGATGCTATTAAAAACCTTTCCCCCTGAACGTTTACAATATATAAATTTTTTCTTTGAGAGAGCCTTAACATGTTTTCAATTTTAATACCCTCGCCCAATTTTGAATTATTTGAATCCATAGTTTTTTTATATACAACAAAAGCAATAAAAAATATTCCTATCATTGCAAGGGTATAAAGGCTGAAAGCTATTATATACTGTAACATCTTAAAAACTCCTTTATCTTTTTAACCTTAATTTTCAAAATCAGAATAATCAAATTCTTCAACATCTCCTGCCGCTTCTTTTGCACTTGCCTGTGCCATTTTATTTACCTGTTTCGGGTTTGGTGCTGCAGGGGCCGGTTTTGGTTGAGGTTTTTGTGCCGCATTCTGTGCAGCTTGAGGAGCCGGCTTTTTAGCAGGCTGCGGTGCAGGTTTTGGTTTGGCAGCTTCCTGTTTTGGTGCTTGTTGTGTCTGGGTTTGAGGGTTTTGAACGGGTTCAGGGTTTGAAGAATACACTTCATCAATCTTGACCCCGTATTTATCATTTATAATTACAAGCTCGCCCCTTGCCACAACCTTATTTTCTACAAGAAGCGAGATTTTATTATCAAATATAGGTCCTAAATCTATTACAAGTCCTTTTGAAATCTGTTTCAAATCCCCGAGGGTCATTTTTACTTTATCAAATTCCGCCCCGACTTCTATCTGGATATCATCCCAAATATTTTGATTATCAGTCATATCTGCTCCCAATTCATGTTCATCTTCATCTAATTCAAGCATTAAAGAAGGTTCAGGATTTACTTTAAAACCTTGCTTTATCTTTCCGGTTTTTATAACCATAGTGTTTACATTACTGTTCTCAAGCAGGATAATATCCCCTTCAGAGAGGTTTTTAAGGTCATTTAAAGCAAGTCTTGATGTTCCTGCTAAAATATTTACATAGGTCGTAGTTTTTAAAAAATCATCCATTGAAAAATTCTCTTTACGTGCAATATGCGCTGTCAAAAGGCAGTTTTGCGGTAAAGATATAACTATTTTTCCGATTTTTTCCTTATTTTTTGCAATCAAAAATGTTGCATTATACATTCCCTTATTTTTTAAATTTGCCTTCGGAATTTTGTCATGAGGAATTATAAACTGTTTTATCCCGTCTTTTAAAAATTCACAGTATGAATTCAAAATCTTAATTTCAAGTTCGGATAAATCCTGCAATTTAAAAACAGGAGAATTTGAACCGAATGTCTCATGAAATAATATTCGCACAAATTCGCTTGAAAGCCTTACATAAGCATTCTGATGAGGGCAGACAGCAAGTTCTGATGTAAAATATATTTCACCTTTTGATGCAAAGTCATCTCTTACGCTTAAATTTGTAGTCAAAGATTGAGTTATGCAATCAAATCTGTTTTCCCAAAAAAGTGCCAGAGATTGCATCAAAACAGCATTCAGCCTGCTGTCAAACCAGCCGAATAAAAAACAAATGTTTTGTCCCGTTGCACTGTTCAATTTTTTGTTCCGAATTTAAACGATACGTATCCATAGACATTATAAGTATCAACAAGCTTCAAGGCAAAAAGATTAAGAAAAGTTATAGTTTATTTAGTATTAACAAATTCCTTCAATTGTCTGGCTTTTGGCTTAATTCTGTCTATAATAAAATTCACTTCAAAAACATAGTTCTTTTCAGCCCATGCATCCAGAAGATTAACTGCAGACTCAAATTCCTATGGGGCATCTGGAAGTTTGAGAATTTTTAAAATGGGTTAAAAATAGTAATTTTATTGACTTTGAGGGTGTTTTTGAAGTTTGAGAATTTTTACAGTTTTTACCGGATTTTTACATTGAAAACTTCTGTATCTTCCCTTATATTTACAGAGTTTTACCGGATTTTTACATAAAACCCTACGAAACGTAATAAATAAAATTTTCTTTTTCTTAAAAATCAGGCTTTTAAATTTTAAAAAGTTTTTA
>CAQTPN010000064.1 GCA_948888345.1 uncultured bacterium
GAAATAAAAATGATTAAATTAGTAAACAGAAAAGAACAAACAAGAAAAAGACACAAAAGAGTAAGAACGAAAATTTCAGGAACTGCATCTTGCCCGAGATTAGCAGTGTATAGAAGCATTAAGCATATTTATGCTCAGTTAATTGATGATGTTAACGGCGTAACTCTTGCTGCTTCATCATCTGATGCCAAAGATTTAAGAGATAAATTATCTCATGGCGGAAATATTGATGCAGCTAAAGTTGTGGGTGAAGATATTGCCAAAAAGGCTCTTGCAAAAGACATTAAAGAATGTGTTTTTGACAGAGGCGGCTTCTTGTTCCACGGCAGAATTCAAGCTTTGGCTGATGCAGCCAGAGAGGCCGGTCTTGATTTTTAGTTCTTAAAAATTTTATTTTAAATTTAAAACGCTCTTTTCCTTTTTGAGAAGGGCGTTTTAGTTATCTGTTGCACAATAAAATTTTTCTTATAGAATATCAGTATGGGAAACGTGAGAAGTAGAAGAGTTAAGAATAATAAAAAAAAGAAAAAGGGAAATCTTTTCCTGTATCTTTTGATGATGGTTTTATCAGCAATGCTTGCTGCTGTTGCTGCATTTAACCTTTATCTTGCTTCTCTTCCGCCGATAAGCAACTTTGAGGATATTAAGCCGAACCCTGTTACATCAATTTATTCTTCGGACGGGGAAAATATCAAAACTTTTACGGTGTTCAGATTTGAAAAAGTATCTATCAAAGATATTCCCAATAATCTAAAATATGCAATTATTGCAACCGAAGATAAAAATTTCTACCACCATAGAGGATTTGATACAATCGGGCTTTTAAGGTCTGTTATTGTAAACCTTAAAGCGGGGTCTGCAAAACAGGGCGCAAGTACAATTACCCAGCAGTTGGCGAGAATTCTGTTCTTATCAAACGAAAGAACCTTTGACCGTAAAATAAAAGAATTAATTATTGCACACAGAATTGAAAAAACGATTTCTAAAGATGAAATTTTAGAAATGTATTTGAATTCCGTTTATTTGGGTTCAGGTACTTACGGTGTATTATCTGCATCAAAAACTTATTTTAATAAAAATTTAAATGAATTAACCCTTGCGGAGGCTGCTTTGATTGCAGGGCTTCCTCAAGCACCAAGCGTTTATTCACCATTGCAGAATCCTAAAAAATCAATTGAAAGACGTAATCAAGTTTTAAGAAGACTTTATAAAACAGGATATATTACGCGCGAACAGTATGAAAAATCAAAGGCTGAAGAATTGCATTTGAGTAAGAAATCCAAAATGTATTCTTTTAATAAAGCACCTTATTTTATTGATTTTGTATTGAAAGAGCTTGAATATATCGGTTTTCGGGAAGAGGATATATCTCAAGGCGGCTTGAAAATTTATACAACGCTTGATTTTAAAGCGCAGGAAGCGGCTGATAATGCCATTAATACAAGGCTTACTGCCGCAAAATTAACCGGTGATAAAACCCAGATGGCTCTATTCTCTTTCTCTCCTACAACCGGTAAAATCTATGCCTACATTGGCGGAAAAAACTATGAAAAGAGCCAGTATGACAGAATTTTAAATGCCGTAAGGCCTCCGGGGTCATCATTCAAACCGTTTGTTTATGCTACTGCATTACAGCAGGGTGTAAAAGTTAATGATATAGTGAGTGATACCCCTGTAACGTTTGGAAGATGGTCTCCAAGGAACTATGGCGGAAAGTACAGGGGTGCAATGCCTGTTTGGCAGGCACTTGCTGTGTCTTCAAATGTTGTTGCAGTTAAAATGATTGAAAAAGTCGGTGTGCCAAACGTTATTGCAACTGCAAGAGAAATGGGTATTACAACCCATTTGCAGTCAGATATGACAATTGCACTCGGTTCAAACGGCGTCAAATTATATGATATGGTTATCGCTTACGGTGCTTTTGCAAACGGCGGTTTTAGGGTGCGTCCTTATGCAGTTGAAAGGGTTGAGAATTCAAGAGGAGTTGTTGTTTATGAAAATCCGGGTCCTAAAAACGTTAAAGTTATAAGCTATGATACAGCGGCCGGTATGACTTTTATGCTTCAAAAGGTTGTTGAAGTAGGTACAGGGCGTGCCGCTAATATTGGGCGTGCGGTGGCCGGAAAAACGGGAACTACTGATGATTACAGAGATGCGTGGTTTGTAGGTTATACACCTGATGTTGTAACCGGTGTATGGCTTGGAAATGATAATAACTCAAAATTACCGGGGATAACAGGCGGGTTGATGCCGGCTCAGGTCTGGGCAGATTATATGAAGGTAGCACTTCAAAATTATCCGAATTCCGTGTTTGATTACCCGAAACCTGATACATCAGGCGGGGGTGCGGTTGTTATAACCGAAGTGCCTACAGAAAAGATGGAAGACGATGATGATATAAATATTAACGATGATATGCCGTCTCCGCTTCCTGAGGCTTCAAGCAATTCTGACGATAAAAATGATAATGATAAAGAGAAAAAGCGTAAAGATAGAGACAGGGACAGAGACAAGGAAAAAGATAAGGATAAAGACAAAGATAAAGATAAGGACAAAGCTGCACAGCCCGCTGCTCCTGTACCTGTAACTCCTAATAAACCATTTAATACGGAAAGCGCACCTGTACCTGCTGCTCCAAGTCCCTCTGTAGGTTCAAATGATGTACCTTTATCTGAAAATTAGATTTTAAGCCGCATGCAAGAAATATTTATTTTGCGTTTTATTATGATGTGGTGATTTTATATGCGCATTAATTCTTTAATACAAAATAAAGTGTATTTTTCCGGCCGTCATTCTTCTGTTCTTGACAAAAAGTCTGAACCGAAAAACGGGATGCCGGCTGAATCTGATAATTTATTGCCTGATTTTAGGCCGATATATTATGTTCATGCTTTTTCAAAAATGCCAGAGCCCGTATATGATGATGTGCTAAATAATATTGAGGATGCAAAAAGTTTATACTTGAAAATTTAAAAGAAGAATTATACTGCGGAGAAGGCGGTGAAGCCCGTGTTTTTAATATTGAAGGTATTAATGATTATGTTTTAAGGGTTCCCAAAATAACCTGCACACAGATTAAAAGCGGGTGTTTACCAAAAGAACTCGCTATTGTACCTGTTTTATATAATAGAGATTTTTTTAATAAACAAAATTTAGGGCTGCCCTTATATGTAATACAAGAAAGCCCCGAAAATCCTGATGTGGTGTATGAAAAGCCTCATTTTCCGGATAAGATGCCAAATGAATGGGGGACTGTTACGATATTAAGAAAAATGTCCGGTGAAGCAGTGAGTTCATCATATAAAGATGCCCTTGAAAAACTGGCGGGTGCAGCAAAATATGATGATTTTACAAGGTCTCAAAAATTTGGATTATTTTTAAGCACGGTGAGAAATTCAAAAAAATCATCAGATGATTTTGCAGGATGTGAAAAAATTTTCAAGGATAAAGAATTTGCAAGAGATTACAGGAATTTTGCAGATAAATACCTGAGCCGTCTTGAAGAGATTGCAAATATGCCCAAAGAAGCTTATAATAAAGCTTTTCAATATATTGATGAAGCCGACGGTTATGCTTTTGATTTTAAAAATCCTGATAATATAATGATTGACACAGAAAAACAGGAGTTTAATTTTGTAGATTTGCAGTTCAATCCTGCCATATTGTGTTATTATGAATGCGATGATGCAAAAACCGCTTTTAGGGATTTGCTTTTGGGCGGCAGACAATTTTATGCGTATAATTTGGATTATCCTGCTGAATTGCTTGTAAAAACAGAAGACTTGAAAAGATTTTCCGAATTAAAAAGAATTATAGATAAAAAATGCGGTTTAGATTCAGGTGTTAATTAGGGGCAAATTTCATCCGCAATTTTTTTAAAATTGTTCTGATTTTGCTTTATGATGTCTAAAATTTTTACTTTGCCGAATTTTTCAATTAATTCGGGGGCTGTTGTTATAGCAGGGTCATTTGTATTTTCGGGATAATTTGAAATAACAACGCCTAAAATTTTAACATCCAATGATTGAAGCGCGCTCAAAGTTAAAAGAGTATGGTTTATTGTGCCAAGATTAGGCCTTGCAACCACTATAACGGAGAGATTTAATTTTTTTATGATATCCGATACAAGAGAATTGTCATTTACGGGGACAAAAAGCCCGCCGGAGCCTTCTGTTACAACAATATCGCATTTTTTTTCAAGCTCTTTGTAATCATTTTCAATCTTATTAAGGCTGATTTCAATACCGTCAATTTTTGCTGAAATTGATGGAGTACAGGGAGTATTTGTAATGTAAGAATTTTTTAAGGTTAGAAAAGAATTATTTGATAATAAAGCGGAATGATTAGCCGGAATACTTGATGCGCCTTCTTTTACATTATCTGCATCAGATAAAACATTTTCTATAATTCCGCTTTGAAGAGGTTTAAAATACCCTGTTTTTTTTCCTCTTTTTAATAATTCTGTGACAATGCCCCTTGCAACATAGGTTTTACCTGCATCTGTATCGGTTGCTGTTATAAAAATATTCATATTTTAAGCCTCCAAAGAAATTTTACCTCTAAAAAACACTGTGTAAACTTTTAGAAAAACTTATTAAAAAAAGGGTATTGATAAGGTTACAAAAATCAATACCCGTTGAAAAGTTGTTCATCTAAAATTTTATCGCTTGAGCGGCATGGAATGCGGTATATTACTGTACGCTTTTGTATTCCAGTATTACAAAGCCGTCGCCGCCATTTCCGCCTTTGCCTCCGATGTTATTTAACACTGCGCCTCCGCCGCCTCCGCCGCCAAATTGGCCTGAACCGCCATCTGCTGTTGCTGCTGTTGATGCAGCGCGGCAAATGGCGTCATAAAGGGGTGAAGCGATTGCACTTCCGCCGCATCCCGGTCTTGTCGGGCCTGCTGTAACTTCAACTCCGTCATTAGATTCTACGCTCTTATTGCAGGTTGTGTTTCCTTCGCTGTCTTTAGAATTAAAGATACAGGCTAAATAGCCGCCCATACCGCCATATTCATTATTTCCTTTTTGTCCGTTAATTATACTTAAATTGTTTTGTACAAATTTTTTGTATAAAACATTATAGGTATCAGGGAAAATCATTTCATCCCCGTGGACATTGGAGTTTGATGTTCCGATATTACCTTTTATTCCGCCTCTGGCTGATAGAGTTACCTGTTTTCCTCCGGATTTAACGGATATTGTGGTTGTACCGCCGTTACCGCTTTCTGTCAGGGAATTTCCGCCCTTTCCTACGTTTATTAGCATTTTTCTGTCAGCTCCGTCAAAATTGGTTATAATGCCTTGAACTATTTCGCCGCCTGTGCCTCCTCCGCCGTTTGTTCCGCCCCATTCAATATAAACATAACCGTTTGCTCCTTTTGCACCTGCACCAAAATTTCCCGTAGTGCCTGCTGCACCTCCGCCGCCGCCTGCGCCGTAATTTACTGCTGACGGGCTTAATCCGGCCCCTGTTGTTTCGCCGCCGTTTCCGCCTGCAAGGTAAGTCCCGTTTAAACTTAATGAGCTTCCGCCTGCACCGCCTGCGCCATCTTTTGCACTGCCTTTTAAATTGCCCGGGCTGCCGTTTCCGCCTGTCAAAGCTGTTCCTTTTTCGCCGAGTTTCAGCCAGTCTTTATATACGGCAGAAGAATTAAAGCTGCTTGTTTTGATGCCGCCTCCGTATCCGCCGCTGTTTGTTATATATGTATTGTCGTTTTCAAATTTACCGCCTTTGCCGCCTGAAACAGAATAAGTGTTTCCATTTACAACAATACTTGTAGCTCCGCCATCGTTGCCATTTTCGGCACCTGTATTTTGAACAGCTCCGCCCTGACCTATATTAATGCTTATTGTTTGTTCGGGTGTTACGTCGATTTCGCCCATCCAAACCTGACCTGCACCGCCGCCGCCACCGCCGTTGGATTGCGTACCGTATGCACATTGCAGGCCGTTTACAACAGAATTTACACTGTACCAAACGCGCATTGCGCCCGATTTGCCGGAGGCACCATAATCTCCGCCGCTGCAATTTGTATTGTTATCAAATATTGAGGATGTTAATTTTCCGCCTCCGCCCCACGGGCCCCCTGTGCCGCCGCGTCCGCCTTTGCCTCCGCCGCCTGCACCGCCTGAAGCGTAATTATATCCCGGGTAGCTTACCTGTATCCAGCCCCCGCCTGCTCCTCCTGCACCGCTTACAACTGCCGCATTATCTTTTGCATCACAAGTGGAACCGCTTGTGAACGGGTTATCTAAATAAGCACCGCCCCCACCTCCGCCACCGCCTCCATAACCGTTTCCACCACGGTTGGACGGGTATCTTGAACTGTCATTCGGTGCAAAACCACACCATCCTTGAGCTCCGTCATTCCCGCCGTTTGTTCCTACTCTTGCTGTACAGGCTGCGGTTGCCAGTATTACTGATGATGCTCCCCCACCTGCCCCGCTGCCATTTCCGCCTCCGCCGCCTCCTGCTCCGCCAAGGTTGTGTTGTGTGCCGGCACTATTCGGATCACCTTTATTGCTATAGCTTCCTCCACCCGCTCCGCCTCCACCGCCAATTTCTGCAAGTATGGTACTTCCTGATAATATCGCAGTGCCTCCTCCTCCGCCTGCTCCGCCCGAGCAGCCGTAACTGCCTGCCGTGCCTCCCGTTCCACCATTACCGTTGCTGCCAGTTTTTCCTCTAACGCTTGTAGTTACGCCTCCGCCTTCGGCACCGCCTGTGCCTCCGCCGGCTCCTCCTGCACCTGCCCCTGATACAAGCCCTGCTCCGCCGCCGGCACCGATTTTTAATGTAATATTTGAGGCTGTAGTTGATGTGCTTAAGGTTTTATCTGCAAGATATCCGCCCGAACCGCCTCCGCTTGAGCCGTATCCTGCAGCACTTGCACCTCCTCCGCCTGCACCGCATGCGGTGAATTTAGTTAAATTTACTGTTGCGTTGGCATCTATTGCAGGTATTTTCCCTCCTGCATTAATTTGTGTTGTGCCGTCAGATTTTACCACCCACTTTTTCGTTGTGCCCCATTTCTGGCAGCGAGCATCTAAAGCGGGTGCAACATGGGTATTTGGAACGGGGGCAGCGTTTGGAAAAATATATGTGCCTGCGGTTGTAAAAGTGCTGTAAGTGCTTGCTATGGCAGGAATATTTCCGTAAGCGACGCCGTTTCCCATGCCTCCTGATGCCCCGCCGCCCCCTGCGCCAACCATAAATACTCTAAGCTTTTTTACATTTTTTGGAACTGTAAAATTTTGTGAAGATGTAAAAACCTTATTTCCGTATAATGCATCTCCGCCTGCACCTCCGCCGCCCATCATTGTGACGGTTATTCTGCTTGCATCTGTAGGAATATTAAATTCTTTTGTTTCGCTGCTGTCTGTAAAGATTGTAATTACTGAATCTTTGTCATAATTTGCAGCTTCACTCATTACTTTTATGGCAGGCTCACTTATTTTCCGTGTCATGACGGGGGCAAGGGCTGTAAGCAGTAATGAAGCAACTAAAAGAGCCATAAGCATTTCAACAAGAGAGAAGGCAGGGGGTTTTAGGCCCTGAAACAAGTTCAGGGTGACGAGATTTGTTTTCAGGGTGACGAGATTTGTTTTCAGGGTGACGGGATTTGATTTTTGGGTTATTTTGTACCCAATTTTGTATTTTTTGAACATATAAACTACTCCTATTAATTTGTACATACTATATCATGTATAGTAC
>CAQTPN010000065.1 GCA_948888345.1 uncultured bacterium
TACGGAGTGTTAAAAAAGATGTTTTCTATTACAAATCAAAAAGTTTATGGTAAAAAATATAAAATCATATATATTTTAGGAAGGAGAATTATAATAAAAAAGGGAGCCGGTTGTAATGATAGATAAATTGGTGTCAATAGTTTTACCTACTTTTAACGGGTGCAGATATATCAAAGAAACCATTGAGAGTATTGTTAACCAAACTTATAAGAATTGGGAATTAATAATTGTAAATGACTGTTCAACAGATAATACTCTTGAAATTATAAGCGAATGTGCATCTAAGGATTGCAGAATTAAAATTTTTTCGAATTCTATAAATCAAAAAGTTGCAGTTTCTTTAAATAATGGTTTTAGAGAGGCACGCGGCGCATATTATACCTGGATATCAGATGATAATAAATTTAAACCCGATGCACTTGAATATATGGTAAATTTTTTAAATAAAAATAAAAAAATTGATTTTGTTTCTTGTGCATATGAAATTATGAATGAAAATGGTGATTTTACAAGCTTTTCTTATGACTATTATTCTAAAAAGCGTAAAATTACAGAACTTTTTTATGAAAATAATATTGGTGCCTGTTTTTTGTACAGGAAACGGCTTGCAGAAAATGTTGGAAACTATGATTTTTGTTTTCCTCTTGCAAATGATTATGATTACTGGATGAGAGCTGCGGCAGCAGGTTGTATTGCTTATGACAATGCGGTTTTATATGAATACAGAGACCATCCAAATAATCTTACTACTCTCAAAAAAGAGGATATGATTCGGGAAACGGTTGATATTATAAGGAAGAATGCGTATCCTCTTGCTTTGAGTTTAAAGATGGATAAAACAAGAAAAATCAATATGCTTGTTGATTTATATGATGATACGAAAAATGAACTTTATATGGAAATTGCAAACAAGATAAGTCCTTTTGATGTAAAAATTGCTAAGTTTAAAAATAGGCTTATACAAAAAACCATAGGTTTTAAAAAGTATGAAAAACGCATAATAATTTATATTTTTGGAATAAAAATCAGCCTGAAAAGGAAGAGAAAATAATGGAAAATTTCTATGAAATAAACATAAGACAATACGGGGATGACAGGGGCAGGTTAACTACAATTGAAGGTTTAAACGATATTCCTTTTGAGATAAAAAGAGTTTATTATATTTCTGATGTGAGTGCAGGAAAAGAAAGAGCCCATCATGCGCATAAAGCTTCAAGGCGTGTGTTATCTGCCATAAATGGCAGCTGCAAAGTTTTGCTTTTTGATGGAAATGTGAAAAAAGAATTTATATTGAATTCAAAAACAAAAGGGGTATATTTTAACCGCGGAGTGTGGTGTGAGCTGTCTGAATTTAAAGATAACGCCATAATCCTTGCTCTTGCGGATGAAATATATGATGAGGCTGATTATATCAGAGATTATGAAGAATATTTAAAATATAAGGAAGAAATATAGATGAAAGTTTTAACACTGGTTGGTACAAGGCCCGAGATTATAAAGCTTGCACAAACCATAAAAGAATTAGATAAATTTACGGAGCATATTCTTGTTCATACGGGACAGAATTATGACTATGAGCTTAATGAAATATTTTTTAAGGATTTAGAATTAAGGAAGCCGGATTATTTTCTTGATGCTGCGGGGGAAACTCCAATTAAAACTATTTCAAATGTTATTTCAAGATTCGATGATGTATTGGAAAAAGAAAGACCTGATGCCGTTTTATTATACGGGGATACGAATTCCTGTCTTGCTGTTATTTCCGCTAAACGAAGAAAAATTCCGATATTCCATATGGAAGCGGGCAACAGAAGCTTTGACCTCAATGTGCCTGAGGAGATAAACAGGAAAATAGTCGACCATCTTTCCGATATAAATATGGTTTTATGCGAGCATTCAAGAAAGTATCTTGAGCGTGAGGGAATAAACCCTGAAACTATTATAAAAACAGGCTCTTCTATGACGGAATTATTTAATGAGTACAAAGAAAAGATTGAAAAATCAGATATACTGACCCGTTTAAATTTAAAGAAGGGAGAATATTTTGTTGTAAGCTCTCACAGAGAAGAAGTTGTAGATAGTGAAGAAAATCTTAAAAGCCTTATTGAATCTCTGAATGCAATTATTGAAAAATATGATTATCCTATTATTTTCTCAACTCATCCAAGAACAAGAAAAAAACTTGAAAAGATTGATATAAAGCCTTCTGATAAAATTTCTTTTTTGAAGCCTCTCGGGTTTTTTGATTATATTAACCTTCAAAAAAATGCTTTTTGCACACTTTCTGATTCAGGAACCATAACAGAAGAAAGTTCTATTTTGGGTTTTCCTGCAGTAACTGTAAGATGCGCGCATGAACGTCCCGAGGGGAATGATGAAGGAACTCTTATAATGTGCGGGTATAAAAAGGATAGAGTATTAAAAGCGGTTGAGGTTGTTACTGCACAAGAAGCGTGTATTAAAACTATTAAAGATTATGAAGTTCAAAATGTTTCAAAAAAGGTTTTAAGGATAATTTTAAGCTATACTGATTATGTTAATGAAAGAATTTGGAGAAAGTAAGGATAAATAATGGGGATGTTTAAAAATAAAACATTACTTATAACGGGCGGCACCGGCTCATTTGGGCAAAAGATGCTTAAATACTTTATAAATAATACTGACATTGAAAGAGTTAAAATCTTTTCAAGAGATGAGGAAAAACAAGATAGAATGCGTACGGTATTTAAAGATGAACGCATAAAGTATTATATAGGTGATGTCAGAAATTATAAAAGTATAAACGAAGCAATGGCGGGTGTAGATTATGTTTTCCATGCGGCAGCATTAAAGCAGGTGCCGTCATGTGAATTTTATCCTATGGAAGCAGTTGCAACAAATGTTATAGGGGCGAATAATGTTATTGATGCGGCTGTAAACAATAATGTTAAAAATATTGTTGTTTTATCGACAGATAAGGCTGTAAACCCCATCAATGCAATGGGGATGACAAAGGCTTTGATGGAAAAGATTATGGTTGCAAAATCAAGAAATGTTGACCCCGATAAAACAATACTTTCTGCAACAAGGTATGGAAACGTTATGGCATCCAGGGGTTCTGTTATTCCTTTGTTTATAAAACAATGCAAAGAAGGCAAGCCAATAACGGTAACTAATCCCGATATGACAAGATTTTTAATGTCGCTTGAGGAATCTGTGAGACTTGTTTTATTTGCTTTTGAAAATGCAAATTCGGGGGATATTTTTGTTCAAAAGGCTCCTGCATCAACCATTTATGACCTTGCTCTTGCAATTAAAGAGTTATTTAATCCAAAAACCGAAATAAAAATTATAGGAACGCGTCACGGTGAAAAAGCACACGAAGTACTGGTTGGCAGGGAAGAAATAGTAAAAGCTATTGATATGGGACATTTTTACAGAATTCCTGCAGATGGGCGTGATTTAAATTATGACAAATATTTTGTTGAGGGCAATACTCAAATTGAAAATTATGATGAATATACCTCGTTTAACACTAAAAGACTTGATAAAAACGGTGTTATAGAGCTTTTATTAAAATTGGATTATATACAAAAAGAGCTCAAGACAAAAGAATATGTTGGGGTGGCAAAGTAATGGCAAAGAGGGTTGCAATTTTAGGAGTAACAGGCATGCTTGGCTGTACTGTTGAGAAAGAATTTCAAGCGGCTGGTTTTGATATAATTAAAACTGTAAGAAGTATTCTTGATGCCCAAAATTGTACTGTAGAAACGATTGTACAGGTATTAGATGATGCTGATTATGTTATAAACTGCATCGGGATTATAAAACCATATATCCATGATGATAATTCATCTGAAGTGCAGAGAGCAATCAGGGTTAACGGACTTTTTCCGCACAAGCTTGCCGCTGCAGCACAAAAAACCGGTGCAAAAGTTATACAAATAGCTACAGACTGTGTTTACGACGGGGCAAGAGGCTTTTATAAAGAAGATGATAAGCATAATGCGATTGATGTTTACGGGAAAACAAAAAGCCTCGGGGAAGTTTCGGCCGATAATTTTTTAAATTTAAGGTGTTCAATTATAGGAAGAGAGAAAAAATCTTACCTTTCGCTGCTTGAATGGTTTTTAAACCAGCCAAAAGGGGCAAAAATAAAAGGGTTTAAAAATCATCTCTGGAATGGGGTTACAACAAATGCTTTTGCAAAAATCTGCAGAGGGATAATTGAGAACAATGAATTTGAGGCCGGTTTGCAGCATATTGTGCCGGAGGGCACCGTTTCAAAGGCGCAAATGCTCCATATTTTTAAAGATGTTTATAAAAGAAATGATATTGAAATAGAAGATATTGAGGCCGAAAATACTATAGATAGGACACTTTTTACAAAGTATAAGGAAAATAATGAAAAACTCTGGAAAATGGCAGGATACAATAAAATTCCAACCGTGAAAGAAATGATTGAGGAGATGGTATGATAGACGGCAAACAGGTTTTTGACTGTTTTACGTTCTTTAATGAAAAAGAACTTCTGGAGCTCCGTTTTATGGAGTATTATGATGTTGTAGATTATTTTGTTATCGTTGAGGCAACAAAAACACAATCTGGGCTTCCTCATACTCCTATCTTTGAAAGTTTGAAGCCGAAATTTAAAAAATATCTTGATAAGGTAATCCATATTGTTGTGGATGATATGCCGGATTGGAGTAAAGATAATATCTGGACGGCTGAAAAATACCAGAGGGAACAGATTTTACGCGGATTAAAGGGTGTTGCAAAAGAAGGAGATGCAATTTTTGTTTCGGATTTGGATGAATTTTGGAATGTTGATTGGCTTAAATATTGTCTAAAAACAAATGAGCCGGTTGTGTTTGTCCATAAGCTTTATCATTTTTGGATGAATGCCGAGAGATCTTATAAAATAACTGGTACCTGCTATGCACCATACGGGCTTATGAGCCCGCAGGAGATGAGGCAGCATGCGAGAGATAGATTTAATAAAAAGCATTTGATAAAAAATAATGCAGGCTGGCATTACTCTGCAATTGGCGATGGTAAAAATATGCAGGTTAGAACAAATTCTTTATGCGAAGGTAATCCTCAGGAAAAAATTAATGTTAAGCTTGTTGATTACAAGATGAAAAATCTTTTAAATTTAGATGGGCAAATTGGATATATGGTTGGAAGATTTAAGTTAAGCGGCCCAAAAAAGTTGAAAGAATTTAAGAAACTTTATCCAGTATTATTTTTTAATAATAAGAGTATAATGTTTAAAAGTCATTTCAGATTTTTAAAACCATATTTTGATTTTAAAAAATTGTTAAGACATCCAAAAAAATATTTCAAAGCATTAAGAAAAATAGGGGTTATGTAAATGAAGTGGAAAAATAAAGGTAGAGAATTCGATAAAATAGGAAGCTATATAAAAAATAAGGAAATTTTATTTCTTGGCTGCGGTAAAGAATTTAATAAAAAAATTTCGTTCTTGAATTCAAAATTAAGAGTTATAGAAGAGCTGCCGCAGCAAATTAGAACTAATGGGTTAATTAATTTAGTAAATACTATCAATAAAGTTAGATTATTTGTAAAGAAACTTAAAATTACCAATGAAATTGTTATTGTTTCGGATGAACACAAAAAAATATATAAAATTTTAACAAAATATATTGGTTTTAAAAAGAACAAAAATATCTTTCTTGAAACTGAATTTAACAAAAAATATTTATCAGTATATGCATTATATGGTTTTGGTAAAGTCTATAGCCCATTTTCAACATGTATTGTTTTAACTACATTATGCAGCCTCAATTGTAAATACTGTCTTAATTATCAGCCATATATTAAAAATAAATGTCATATAGAATATGAAAAGCTCAAAAAGGATATTGATGTATTTTTTAATTCTTTTGATAGGGTTGATAGTTTTTCTTTGACTGGCGGAGAACCACTCCTATATAAAGAACTGCCAGATTTACTTTACTATATAGCTAATAACTATCGCAATAAAGTAGAACATTTGTGGTTTGCAACAAACGGTACAATCGTTCCGAGTGATGAATTGTGCACGGCAATAAAAGATACAGGAACTGAAGTCATTATCGATAATTATACAAAATTTGTACCTGAAACTATTGATACTTATAATCAAACAGTTCAAAAGTGCGAGAAATTCGGATTAAAGTATAATGAAGGCGATATTCCTGCATTTTTTAAAACCTTCCCGCCTGCAAAAGATTTTACCAGAATGAGCGAGGGTATGCTTATTGAAAAGTTTAATGAGTGCAAAAATTCATATTCAGGTTTTGAAATTAAAGATGGAAGATTATATGCTTGCTGCTATACTGGCTTTGCCAATACTGCATCTCTTGTCGAAGCAAAAGATGGAGATTATTTGAATTTGAATAATACAAATAAAAAAGAGCTGATTGAATTTGTTGCAGGTTTTACTAAAACAGGGTATACGGAGTTTTGTAAATATTGCAATTGTTTCTTTGGAAAATATGATGGCGGGTATGATGAAAATGGAGTAACCCAACAACCAAAGAATAAACTTCTTGCCTGGGATATTAAAAATCCAACAAAAGAGCCTGTGGAAATTCAAAAATAAGGAATTTAATAAATGGTTAAAGTTTCAATAATTTGTCTGATATACAAATCAACAAAACTGATGGATGCGGTTTATGAATCTGCGATAAAATATACTCCGATGTTGAAAAATGGGGAGGCAGAATTTTTATTTGTTGCAAATGATCCTACAGATAATGTTGTAAAACATCTAATTGATAAAAAATATTCATTTATAATCAGCAAAAACAAGCATCATACTGATGAAGAACTGTTCAAAATGGGGTATGGGATTCCAGAATATATAAACAGGGTTTATAAGGGGTACAATCAGGGAATTTTACATGCTAAAGGAGAAAAAATTGTTCTAATTAATTCAGATAATTTTTTCTCAGATAACTGGCTTGAAAATCTGCTTAAAAACTATGATTTTAAAAAAGTGGTTGTATCACAGCTTGTAGAAAGAAATCATGAAAAATTTGGCGTATTTCCAGGTGCTATTGAAAAATATTTTGGTGATTGTGTCGAAAACTACGAAGATGAAAAATTTAATGCTTATGCAAATTCTGTAAAAAAAGATGGCTTAAAAGAAGGTGGAGCATATATGCCTTGTCTTTTGAGCCGGGATGCAGCAATTTATGCCGGATTATATCCCGGAGGCAATATTGCAGGGAAGAATAAAGAAACTATTATAAGGTATGGCGATGAATGTTTTTATGATAAATTAAAATCTTTTGGTGTGAAACATTATACTGCACTGGATAGCATAGTATACCATCTTAAGGAGGGCGAAAGAGAGGAAAAAAGTGCTGTATTATTTAAAAATAATATTGAGCAAAACAAATATATAGTTAAAAGTATTCCTACCATACCTGTGGAAAAATACAAAAAAATGTATTTGCCGCTCCTCGGAAATCCTCATGGTGATAAGGTTTTGTCCAGAATTTTACTTGAGGTCAATCCTTTTAATAAAGTATTGAAATCTGTTGAAGAACTTTTCTCAGAGTGCATTTTTTCCAAAAAGAAAATTGGCAATAAAAGAACTTTAATATTTTTTAATTTTATTAAAATAAGCTACAAAAAACATAAAAATCCTCCCCCCCCCCCAA
>CAQTPN010000066.1:0-1892 GCA_948888345.1 uncultured bacterium
GCCTGAAAACATAAATGCAGCATAGCAAAGAGCACTTTTTTTAGCGGCATTTCCGCCATGCATTGAAACTAAAAAGTATATAACAGGGATTTCAAGCATCCAGAATATTGAAAACGTAAATAAATCATTTGCGGCAAAGATACCTGTTGTTATGCCCTGCAAAATAAGCATCATTGAATAATAAAATTTATATTTTGAATTTATCATTGTTTTTGATGCCATAAGGGCTAAGAGCATAATAAATGATGTCAAAAGGCACATCAGCCCAGAAAAGCTGTCCAGACCGAAAGATATCGAAATGTTTAATTGCGGAATGATATCAAAAGGCAGGCTTTTTGTAAAGCCGAAAGCCGTAGTTTCGGAATTTATAAAAAACATGAAAAACATTGTGTATATAAGGTTAAAAAGGCAAAATCCTTTTGCAAAGCGCCTTATTTTTACAACACTGTTTGGAAAGAAGGGTGAAATTATCATTAAACCTGCAAATACAGGCAATAAAACAAGCGCAAAAATATTTAAACAATTGAGAATAAAATTAACCGCCATAGTTTGAAAGTCCTTTAAAATATACCATTACCGCACAAAGAAGCATAAGGGTTACAAAAACAAACGAACAGAAAATATATGAATTAATATTTCCGGTTTGATTTCTTGAAACAAGGTATGAACCGAAACGCACAACCTGCGAAAACAGGATATAGAAGCTGTTTATAATGTATTTATCAATTGCTTCCATAATTTTTGCAATCCCTTTTATTAAAATTTTGTATAAAAATTCAAAAGTTTTATTGATATAAAATTGAAGTACAACAAATCTGTATAACGGGCGGAATTTCTTAATTTTAAATTTTCTTGCGCCATAAAACTGCCACATAATATAAATCATAACTCCTGCGATTATAAAAATGGCTATTTCAAGCTCCGGGTGCCTTATAAGGTAAAATTTCTGTCTTATTATGTAGATATATCTTTGAAAATCAGGTGCAATAAAACCGCCGAAAAATGCGCTTAAAAAAGCGAGAACTCCAACCGGAGCAAGCTGCCAAAGATTAATTCCGTTATAGGGAAGTTCTTCATTTTTTGAAAAATCAATAGAGCCTTTATAATTGCCTTCAAAAATTAAAAAGTAACTTCTAAACAGATATAAAATACTTAAAACTCCTGCAAATACAAATAATCCGAGTGCTGCAAACTGATTTGAACTGTACAGATGGCTTATAATCATTTCTTTTGAATAAAAACCGCTGAAAAAGAATCCCGATAAGGATAGGGCACCTAAAAGCCAGCCGGCGGCAAGTATCGGGAAATATTCTCTTAAATTTCCCAAAAATTTTATATTAGGGGTTAGGGTTTTTTGAATTATTATACCTGCAATTAAAAACATCATAGCTTTTGTAATACTGTGCATTCCAAGGTGAAAAACAGCACCGCTGTATGCCCCGCAGCCAAGTGCCAGCATCATAAGCCCCGTTTGGGACGAGGTGGAAAAAGCCAGAATTTTTTTAACATCATTCTGTGAGATTGCAACAATACCGCAGGAAACTGCCGTTATTATGCCTATAATTGAAATTATTTTTAAAACAATCGGAGATAAAATCAATGCCGGATATACCCTTATAAGAAGATAAATTCCGGATGCAGCCATCATTGCACCGTGAGTAAGCGCATTTGCAGGAGTGGGCCCCTGCATGGCTTCAACCAGCCATATTTGGAACGGTATTTGCGCAGATTTAACGCAGGCTGAGAGTGTTACAAGGAGGCAAATTCCTGTATACATAATGGCTCCAAGCTGCACATATGCTAAAAAACCCCATGAGTTTACATCATTCAAACTTAAAAGAGGATAAACAATCCCTTCTCTGTCGTGCATAGCAAAAAATGCAAACCCTAAA
>CAQTPN010000066.1:1902-7618 GCA_948888345.1 uncultured bacterium
AAACCGCACAAAACAGGGCGAAATCGCCTATTCTGTTTATCAAAAATGCTTTCCTTGCGGCTCTTTGGGCTTCCGTATTTTTATAATAAAATCCAATTAAGAGGTAGCTGAAAACACTTGTTAATTCAAGGAAAATATAGAATTGAATCAGGTTTGTGCTTAAAATCAGCCCGGTCATTGAAAAAATAAACAGGTTTAAAAATATAAAATATCTGTTAAAACCTTCTTCGTTTTTCATATAGTTATATGAAAAAACGCTTACAGGAAGGCTTATAAAATACAAAATAAGAAGCATAAAGGTTGAAATATTGTCTAAAAGCACGCCTATGTGCACCTTAAAGACTCCTGCATTCAAAAATAAAATATTTGATTCAACAAAATCATTCGGATGAAGCATCAAATAATTAGCACAAATTAAGCTTAAAATCAGGGAAAGACCCGCAGAAAAAAGCGTTAAAAACAAAGCTACGCGCCTTTTTGGAAAAGACATCCGTCCTTCCGGTATAAAAATAAAAAATGCCGCCATTAAAGGGAGTATCAAAAGCATCCATAAATTTTGAATTATATCCATTAGATGTCATCCTCCGTGTTTAAATCGTCGAAATCAGGACAATCAGCTGATTTTAGGGTATTGAGCTTTGCAGCTGAAACATTTTTAAATCTGTGATAAATTGCAAAAATGAGTGCAAGACCCGCAGCTATATTGATTATTCCAATAGTTGTGATAACCAGCGCAATTGTCTGGCCTTCAGGGTTTGAAAAATTAAAAAATATATTATTTACGGGCGCAAAATTTTCTGCTAAACCTTCTTTAAATATTGGATTTGCAAGATTTGCAGGAGAATTATCGTTATTAATATAAGCACTTGCCGCAACAAAATTCAGTGCAGCTGCATTTATCATAAATTCAATCCCTATCAGGATTTTGATTAAATTTCCGCTTGAAATTGTAATTGTAAGTCCTGTTATAAATATAAAAACTGCAATTATTAAATAATGACAAAGCCCCGGTTGAAGCCAATTTGCAGGATTTTGCATATTAATTAAAGAGAGTATTTCATCAAACATTTAGATATTTTCTCCGTTTATTTTATCTGCATCGCTCTGTTTGTGTGCGTTTTTGATTACTATAACAGCCGCAGCTCCAATTATTACAGCAAAAACAAGAAAACCGACAAGTTCAAACGCAAAAGAATTATTTTTGTATAAATTAATCGAAAAATCAGATATGGAGAAGTTTTGCAGGGTTTTATATCCTTTGAACTGGTATAATATAAAGGGGATTGTTAAAAATGCAAAAATTATCGCTAAAACCGGCGTAAACAGGGATTTTAAATTAAATAATACACCGCATTTTTCATCGTTTTTTAAATTTGTCATCATAACGGACCAGAGCATCAAAACCGGCGCACTGACCCCAAAAAGCAGGATTTGTGCCGCACCGAGAAAGGAAGCGTTCAATAAAAAGTAAAAGCCTGAAAATCCTAAAAACAGGAGTGTTGCGCTTATTACGGCATTCATTGTGCTTTTTTGAAAAAGACAAAAAACCGCTGATAGTAAGCATATTACGGTTAAAATATAGAAAATTGCTGTGTGTAAAATCTCCATTTTTCCTCTAAAATTATATTTCTTCTTCGTTTACAAAAGCAGGAATATCGGCTGTTTTGGCCAATTCTTTAAGTTTTGCTTCATAAATTTTTTTACAATCTAATTTTAAATCTTTTTTGTCATTTGTTGCAAGTTTGTATTGTTTTGTCACATTTAAAGCACCGTAAGGACAGTTATAGATGCAGTTTTTGCAGAATATGCATTTTGAAATATCAATAACGGTAAGCTTTTTTAACCCCTGCTCATCACTTTTTACTATTAATGCGCCATTTGAGGGACATACTCCGGTGCAGATTTCACAGCCTGTACATTTTTCGTAATTGCATTCAAGGAAATTTTCGGATGCATCTGAATTTTCAGAGTTTTGTGCCGTGTATGCCGTTTTGAGGCCGGAGCAAAATACGGTAAAAAGTGCTTTTAAAATTGAAATTGCACCTTTTATAAAGTCTGAAATTAGCTTAAAATCATTGTTTTTCATTAATTTGCCCCTGTAAAATACCGGATTAAGATTGTAATATTAAGATTTATTAAGGATAAAGGAATTAAAATTTTGTAAGAAAAGTCAAGAAGCCTTTCTGATTTTACTTTCGGAAGTGTAATTTTAATTAAAATTATAAAGAAAATTGTAAAAAATGCTTTCAAAATAATCCAGAAAAACTGCTCAAAAGGCAGCATAAAAGCAGGTAAAACATAAGCACCAAAGGGACTCAGGTATCCTCCAAAATACAGGGATACAAAAAATATGGAAATTAAAAATAAAAGTGCATACTCACTGTATAAGAAAAATGCAAATTTCAGACCCGAATATTCCGTTGTATATTCCGGTATAGGCGCATTTTCAGAGTTTGTTAAATTAAACGGCGCATTGTTTAACAGAATCAGTGTGGAGGTAAAAAATACGGCACTGCCTATAATCTGCGGAATAAAATTCCAGCTGAAAAGCCATGTGGCACCGTTTTGCGCCTGAATAAGCTCATTTAAATTCAGGGTTCCCGCTTGAAAGCAAACAGCGAAAAGGCTCATCCCCATTGGAATTGCACAGCTTATGCTCTGAATTATAATTTTAACGGATGAAATCAGTGAAAATTTATTATTACTTGAATAACCGGCTAAAAACCTTCCTATGAAAGGAATTGAAATCATTGCCAAAAATAAAATTATTGTCGGAGCATCATTTAACTGTGTATAAAATTCGTTAAATGATATCAAGCAAAAAGCACTTACTATAGGGCAAATAACCATCAAAGGAGCCATAAAAAACAGAATTTTTTTTCTGCCTTTGGGGGCGCAATCTTCTTTTATGAGCAGCTTTATACCGTCTGCCAGGATTTGCATCAGTTCTTTACCGGAGATTTTTTTTCTTTTAAAATTAGGTGCAAATATAGATGTGATATGCTTTTCGAGGCCGGCAGCAATAAAGATTGCAATGGTTATAATTAATATTATAGTTATAAAATAAATTATAATTTCCATTATCTGTCTGCCTCCGTTGAAGCTATATCCAAACTGCTGTAGAGCACCGGCAAATCAGCTATAGAATGCCCTACGGCTATTTTTTCAAGCAGCTGAATGGTGTAAAACGAAGGGGTGCGCCATTTTAGACGTTTTGGCTTTTCGCTTCCATCTGTAACAATATGGCACATAATAAGTCCTCTTGCGCTCTCTGTCCAACTTATAGCCCTCTTTGCATCCGGTTTTATATCGATTTGATTTATATTTAAATTGACGGCACCGTTTGAATTAGCCAAAAGCCACTCTGTACACTGTTTTACAAGATTTAAAGAAATTTTGATTTCATCAATTCTAAGTTTAAATCTTGCAAAACAATCCCCCTCAAATGCAGTAGGAATAGTAAATTCCAGCTCATTATAAACAAGATAGGGTTTTTCTTTTCTAAAATCAAGCGGAAGGCCGTTTGCCCTCAAATTTACCCCTGTAATTGAATAGGGAAGTGCTGTTTCCGATGTTATAACTCCCAAATTCCTTGTCCTATCTATAAAAATGAGGTTATTGGAAATAATGTTTTCAATTGTTTTAAACTCTTTATTAAAATTTTTATTAAAATTTAAAATATCATTTAAAATATCATTTGAAATTTTATTTCTCACTCCGCCAAAAATATAGTAATTATGAGTGATTTGACCCCCTGTAATTTTTTTAAAAATATCTAAAATTTTATTTCTTAAATTAAAGATATAAAAAATCGGAGCTTTTGCACCTAAAATTTCCGAAAAACCGCCTAACCACAACAGATGAGAAGCTATACGACTCATCTCCATGGTTAAAACCCTTATATATTGGGCATTTTTAGGTATATCAAGCCCTAAAGTCTCTTCCACGGCTGATGTATAGCCTTGAGAATAAAAGAAGGCATCAATTGGATTTATTCTCTCTGCAATAGGCAAATATTGGCTAAAAAGCTTGTTCTGAGCGGATTTTTCAATCCCCCTGTGAATATAACCTAAGATTGCAGAGCATTTTGTAATTTTTTCTCCGTCTAATTCGGCTAAAAACCTTATAGGGCCAAGGTTTAAAGGGTGCTGCAGGCCGATATTTATTTCTATTTTGTCTTTTAATATATTTTTCATTATGCCTGTATCCCTTGTATATTCTGTGTTTTGGCTGTTGTAAAATCATTTTTTAGGGGGTGCCCTTCAAAATTTTCAGAAAGAAAAATTCTTTTTAAATTTTTATGATTTTTAAATTTTATGCCAAAAAGGTCGTAAATCTCGCGTTCATCATAATTTGCGCTTTTATATAGCGCAGAAATACTCTGAATTTGGCCATTTGTAGTGGTTTCAATTTCCATAAACTCTTTATTTACGGGGTTATATAGCGTATATGTAAGTTTAAATTCATTTTCGGTGTTGTCATTATGGCTTAAATCCTCTGCCGTAAGGGCTATCAAGGTGACATAACCATTTTTTTTGAGTTTGCTTAACGTTTGCAATAGTTCTGTATCAGCTATTTTCATAATTTATCCACCCCGAAATACTCTACGGTTAAGCCTTCAACGTTATCGGGCACATCTTGAAACCCCGGACGGTGTGCTTTTAGCTCCTCTTTTCTTTTTAAAACAGTATTATCTCTTATACCATTTTTAAGTTTTTCTATGGCATCAAACAGGGCTCGGGCATCCGGGGGACAGCCCGGAAGATATATGTCAACGGGTAAAATGCTGTCTATATCTTGAATTACACTGTATGAATCAGAAAATACCCCGCCTGAAATTGCACAGGCACCCATAGCTATGACATATTTGGGTTCCGGCATTTGTAAATAGAGCTTTTTTAGCACCGGTGCCATTTTTTCGGTGATGGTGCCGGCGCAAATCAGTAAATCAGCCTGTCTTGGGGAAGTTTTAAAAATATCTGATTTTGAACCGGTAAATACACAACCGCTATAAGCCGCTTGTGCAAGCTCTATTCCGCAGCATGACGCAGAGAAAGCTAATGGCCATAAGCTATTTGCCTTTCCAAAATTTAAAATTTTGTCTATTGAGCTTATTATAACGTTCATTTGTCCTCTTGATTTACTTCATGTTTTTTATAAGCCCTGATTTTATGCTAAATAATAAAATTAAAATTAAAATCAGAATAAAAATCATAATTTCTAAACAGTAAAAGATATTTAAAATTTTTCTAATGCAGGCAAAAGGGAAAATCAGCACACATTGCGTTTCAAATAATAAAAAGCAAATGCAAAAAGGTAAAAAATTTACCTGAATTTGAATGTTTGAATTTTCCGAAACATCAAAACTGCACTCATAGCTTGAATTTAAAGCTTTATTTTTTGATTTATATCTTAAAATCCAGCTTAAAAAATAAGCAAGCAATCCTGTGATTAATGAAAAAAATATAAATCCGAAAAACACCAGAAAATCCATCTGCCATTGGCGTTTTGCCGCCTTCTCTCCTTCCGAAAGTCTAATTTTAAAATCTCTATATATAATTTATAACAATTAATTTATATTTTGTAAATTAAATATTAATATTATTTAAAGAGTGCTATAATTTTTATGGTCAGTGAAATTTCACCGATAATTTACAAAAATTTATGAGGAATTTATGAGAGCTTCAAAACTTTTTATACAGACACTGAGGGATTT
>CAQTPN010000067.1:0-620 GCA_948888345.1 uncultured bacterium
TGCTGGCATAAAAGCTTAACTTCATTATTAATAATCTTTTCAACCTCAGCTTCACCTTTGCCGTCATATAATTCTTCAACAGGAACAATAACTGCCGCGACCTCTTCCGCTCCGTCTTTAGCTCCAAAAGTTTTGGTATCGCCAAAAACGCAGACTTCTGAGATTAAATTACTCTTTTCTAAAACAGCTTCCACCTCTTCGGGAAAAACTTTTTTACCACCCGAAAGTACAATCATATTCTTAATTCTGCCTGTAATATAAATATGTCCGTCTCCATCAATTTCAGCTATATCGCCCGTATGAAGCCATCCGTCTTTATCAATCACACCGGCAGTTAAATCTTCCCTGTTGTGATACCCCTTCATAACAGAAGGGCCCTTTACAAGTAATTCCCCTGTTTTGGAATCAATTTTTGTTTGATACTGTTTCAAGGGACGCCCGACAGAATTCAACGCCTGTCTTTTATCATAATTAATGGATACCACAGGACTTGTTTCAGAAAGGCCATATCCTTGATATACTTTAATTCCGATTCTTTCAAAAAACCTGCCGACTTTAATATCTAAAGGTGCACCGCCTGAAATACACCCTGCAAATCCGCAGATCGGAAGAGCGTCGTG
>CAQTPN010000067.1:630-7615 GCA_948888345.1 uncultured bacterium
GCCCCCGAATTTATCATGTATCTTTTTAAATAATAATTTTTTAACACAATAAAACGGTAAGAATTTTGCCGCCAAAAATGCGGTTTTAAAGGTAAAAAATTCCAATTTTGAAGAATTTTTAATATCATTTTCAATAGCAGCCTTTAAAAGCTTTAAAAATGCAGGAACAACAATCATAAATTCTATATGTTTTTCCCTCATAATCCCGAGGATATCCTTGGGCTTCAAGCTCTGCGTATAATAAACAGAAAACCCAAAATTTAAAAACGTCGAAAAACCGACCGTCATCTCAAAAAGATGATTCATAGGAAGTATGGAAAGTGTCTTTACATTATCTTTCTTCGGTAAAATTTCAGAAAGCACTCCTTCTAAATCTTCAAGCTGGCTTGTCATATTTTTAAAAGTAATTTCTACTCCTTTGGGAGCACCTGTTGTACCTGAAGTGTAAATTATAAAAGCAATTGAATTTGAGGCTCTTTTTCTCCACTTTGCATTATATAAATCAGGTAAATCATAAATATTTATACTGTCTTCACGTCTGAAATATTCATCAATTGTGATTATATGCTTAATTGAAGAAATTTCTGCTTTTAAAAGCTTTGCTGTTTCAAAATATTTCTTTGAAACAAATATGATTTCAGGGGCAGCATCCGTTAAAATCGAAATCAGTTCATATTTTGTAAGTTTTATATCCAGCGGAACGGAAACAAGCCCTGAAAGAATTGATGTAAAAACACAAACTCCGTATTCAGGTTTTGATTCCGATAAAATAGCAGCATGTGCACCTTTTTTAATTTGAAGCTCTTCAATTATATATCTTGCAACTTTGCGGGATAAAAGCCCTAAACCCTTATAAGTAAATTCTCTCCAGCCATACTCGCCCTTAATCCCGAGAGCAATTTTATCCCCGAAGCCGCAAGACTTTTTTTCAAGCAAGGATAAAATGTTACGATTTTTAAATCCCAAAGTTCCTCAACTTCCTAAGCAACAACAGCATAAATTAACAGAATATCAACTTGATTAATATTCTATTAATTTTTCAAATATTTGTCAAAAAACTTTAATATTTTTTAATTAAACAGTTTTTTAAAGAATCTGCCTGCTTCCTGCTTAATATTTTTTATATAAGTATAATTTTTCTCAGTGCTTTTATCCGTTTCTTTTATTGTAAGCTTTCCGTAATAATCGGTTATGCCGTCACCATTCTCATCATATTTAGATTTTCTTATTGTTTTTTTGCCCTTTGTTTCCCATTCATGTTCTGCAGTGCGTTCATATTTACCGTCCATATCTTCATCATAAAGCTCCTTAACTACATCAGGGCTTTCCGCATCAAACATAAGGTCAAATTCTTCGGGATTGTTAGTATCTATATTGCCCGTATATATTTGAGTTGCCTTTCCGTTTTCATCTGCAATATATTCAATCTTGCTTATAAGTTTGCCGTTATCATCCCATCTGGATACATTTTTATACCCTTCTTCCTTTGTACCGGAATTTTCAAAGGTTAAAATTCCGTTGTTATTCCACTCTTTATGTGAAATCATTTCTTTATTTTCATATTTTTTCTGCAAAATAAGTGCGCCGTCATCACTGTATTTATTATAAGTATCAGCTTCCCCGTCCTCATCTTCATCAAATTCCTCAAATTTACCTGCAATTCGATAAACCTCTTTATCTCCTAAAAATCTGAAATCAAGCTTATATTCAGGAATACCGTTTGAATTTTCATCAATACTTATTCTCTTTCCTGAAAAATAATGGCCGTTATCATCGCGGTCAAAATAGTAACCGTCATCTCCAAAAACGAATTCAGGATTGCCGTCTTTATCCTTATCTACATATGCCTTGCAAAATTTACCGCTTTCAATCAAATCATAAAGGCTTGTGTTTAACATTTCATCAAGCTGTTCTTCGGGAACATACCATGCCGTTTCAGGAGTTCCTGATTCATTCGGTTTATTCGGTACATCAAGCAAAAAAGTAACAGGGGTGCCGTCATCAGTCTGAATTTCAACTTCATACGCCTTTCCTTCCCAGCAGGCAGGTGCCGTAGTTTTTGTTATATTCTTTGATGACAATACAGCATTTTCATCAAATAAAGATTTAACCGCCTTAAAATTGCTATTATTGCAAACAGATGTATCAATTCCTCTTATTTCCATAGTTATTCATCAACTTTATCTATCCTCTTATCTTTATAAAACATTTTTATCTGAAAAATTGCCGCTTTACCCTGCTTTTGTTAATAATTTTCAACAAAATGCTTTCTTTATCCATGTTTGTGACAAAATATATATGGTCTTAAAAAAGTTGGAAAAAATTTATGAAAAAAGATAATAATATAAAAAAAATGAAAGTTGCATTCCCTCATATGGGAACAATCTCCATCTGCTGGGCTGCAGCTCTTAAAAAACTCGGGGTTGAACCTTTTATCCCGCCTTATACAAGCAAAAAAACTCTTTCTTTTGGTACAAAAAATTCGCCTGAGGCTATCTGCCTTCCTTATAAATTAATTTTGGGAAATTTTATTGAAGCAATTGAAAACGGTACGGATTATGTTGCAATGATAACATCCCCCGGAATTTGCAGACTAGGTGAATACGGAAAAAATATTAAAAACGTACTTAAGGATTTAGGATATGATGCAAATTATATAGAATTAAATCTATATGATGGTTTTAAAGGTATGTATCGCTTTTTAACGGATTTAACCGGCACAAAAAATCCTATCCCGATTATAAGGGCTATAAACATAGCGGTTAGAAAAGTTTTTGCAATTGATGAACTTGAAAACTTTTTATCTTACCACAGAGCACGTGAATACAATATCGGTGATTCTGAAAAAGCTTTCAAAAAGGCTTTAAGAATGGTGGATGAAGCGAATACAACAAGAGAACTAAAAAAGGTTTTAAAACAGGGTTTAAAAGAAATATCAAGTGTTAAAATCGATAAAAATAAAGAAGTTCTTCATGTTGATTTAACGGGTGAAATTTATATCGTGAATGATGAATTTTCTAACCAGAACATTGAAAGAGAACTTGGCAAAATGGGTGTTCAGGTAAGAAGAAGCCTTACTGTTTCAGGATTTTTAAAAGATGCAATAATCCCTAAAATGTGCAAAAAAGGTGAAACCCATCTGGAGCGCGCTTTTAGAATGGCAAAACCTTATTTGATGAGGGATATTGGCGGGGATGCTCTGGAGTGTATATCAGATGTCATGTACGCAGAAGAAAGGGGTGCAGACGGTCTTATTCATGTTTCACCTTTCACTTGCATGCCTGAAATTATGTCTCAGAATATTTTCCCGAAAATGAGAGAAGATGTTAATATCCCGATTTTATCTTTAATTATGGATGAACAAACAGGTAAAGCAGGCTATTTAACAAGGCTTGAAGCTTTTGTTGATTTAATGAGAAGAAAAAAGATGAAAAATAAGTTTGCAAATAAAAATGCGGAAGAAAACAAACAAAAAGCGGGTGTAAAATAAATTGGGGGCAAAAAACAGCTTTTACCGTGAAATTTTCTTAACCTGCAAAAAACAGATTGATAAAAAACTTGCCTCTTTTTTAATACCCGAAGAAAAGAAAAATTATCTTGAAAGCATTCTTAAAAATGAAATTTTAAAATCCGAAGAAGAAATTAAAGCGGAATTTAATAAAATAAACTGTACAAATTGCGGTTCCTGCTGTTCTTTGGCTGTAAGCGAATTTTCACCCGATGAACTTAAAAATAAAGCGCATAACGGCGACAAAACTTCAATAAGCTTTCTTGAAACCTTTGAGCTTTATGAAAATAATTCTCCTCCTGAAAAATTTCTGCCAAAAAACATCAACTTTGATAGTGCCTATTTTTATCACTGCAAGAAAGTAGAATTTAAAGACGGCAAATCTTTTTGCCCGATATACAACAAAAGGCCTGCCGTATGCAGAAATTTTCCGGATACTCCGCTTGAATACCTGCCTGAAAACTGCGCCTACAACAAATGGAAAAATGAAAACGAAACAAAAGCCCTTTTTATAAAAGCTTTAAACGATATAAGAAAATTTTATCTTGAACATTATACCTGCCTGAATGAAGAAGTGTAAAAAACATTTTCCTATGATATATTTATTACTATGCAAAATATTATTGAAATAAATAACCTTTCTTTAGGTTTTGATATTGATGACAAATTTTATACAGCAGTCCATAATGTAAATCTTAGTTTAAAAAAAGGCCGGATGCACGCAATAGTAGGAGAATCAGGCTGCGGAAAAACTATGACCGTAATGAGTATTATAAAATTGCTTCCAAAAAATTCCAAAATAACTTCAGGAAGCATTTTTTACTACGATAAAAATCTTCTGGATTTAAAAGAAAAGGATTTAAGAAAAATCAGAGGTAAAAAAATTGCACTAATCCCGCAAGACCCCATGACGTCTTTAAATCCTCTTTATACTATTGAAAATCAAATGCTTGAAACCATTATGCTTCACAATAATGTAAATAAAAAGAAAGCATATGAAATTGCTCTGAAAGCGTTGGAAGAAGTTGAAATTCAAAACCCCAAAGAAAGATTAAAAGCATACCCCCATGAACTTTCGGGCGGGATGAAACAAAGAGTAATTATTGCAATGGCCTTATCCTCAAATGCAGATGTCATAATAGCTGATGAACCCACAACAGCACTTGATGTTACTATTCAGGCTCAAATTCTAAAGCTTTTATCAGATATTAAAAGGATGGGAAAATCTATAATTTTAATAACTCATAACCTCGGTATAGTAAAACAGTATTGTGACTTTGTATCAATTATGTATATGGGAAGAATGGTAGAAGAAGCTGAAACCAACATTCTGTTCAGAAACCCGAAACACCCCTATACTAAAGACTTGCTTGCAGCCCTTCCGACAGCTAAAGGTAAAAAGCTTGAAAATATAAAAGGTGCTCCATCTCCGGTTACAAAGCCCATTTCAGGCTGCCCCTACCACCCCAGGTGCAAATTTGCAGCTCAGGTCTGCGTTAATAACATTTTTACATTAAAACCTCAGAAGGATAATTCCAAAATAGCCTGCAGGCTGTATATTTAAACCATCTGTTTTCTTATAAAGTTTTGTAAAATTTTATTTATCCTCTTTAATAAAATCCTTTATATTTTAATTCAAGCTGCCGATATAAATAATAGAATTGAAAAAATACAAAGGATAAAAACCATGCAGGCTGATTTTAATTTAGCAAAAATGGCACAAAATGCTATAACCAAAATAGCTTCAATCACCAAACCAAAAACGGATAGCATAAAAAACGATGCACAAAATACAGCAAAGCAAAAAGAAGAAAACGAGCTGCAAAGTGTTGAATTATTAAATATTATAACCTTTGACGGAACAAGCAAAACGGAAGATGAAATTGCAGATTATATTGAACAGCTGGATAAAGCCATTGAAACTCCCGATAAAAATACAAAAGAGACCATAGAAAATATTTTGCTTGAAAGCGATTTAAATTCAAGCGACATTTTGAGTATAATGGCAAGCCGTTCCGGTAAAAAAGACTGGCTCACCGAAGGCATTAAGAAAAATTTTTCCGGCAAAAAGGAAGAAAAACTTCTAAAAACAATCGCTCATGTCTGCACGGAAATGTCTCAAAGTAAAGACAGCTTAGCAAGCGGTCTTGCAATGAACTATATAAAAACAATAGATGATATAAATAAATTCTTTAAAAATCCAAATGAAGATGATTCAAATATCAGAGTATCAAATATGATAACCGGAATACGCGGGTAATATAGGTCATTCACAAGACCGGTAAATGTAAATTTTTTGCAATATTTTATCAAACACAGGCATTTTCATTCGTTATTATACTATAATTAATATTCTGCAAATGCGAAACATTAACATTATAGGAATTTATAAAAATGATAACAGGTCTGTCATTCGGTCATGGATATTATAAAATTAAATGCGAAAACTACGAGCAGGCTAATAAATTAATGGCTGAGATGAAAGCTTCATTGAAAAATATAGATTTTGTAAGCGGTTCAAAGAATAATGAAGTTATGGTAAATAAAGCTATGCAGCGTTATGAGGCAGATAAAATGTTCCGCTGTTTAAAAGAGGTTGCCTCAACAAATCCAAATACTGCAAGCGAAGCAATAAATAATTATAAAAAATTTCCGAAAAAACCGCCAAAACCAAAAATTGACGTAACTTTATAATTTTATTCTTCAAATCCTTTTTTGATTTTATCTATAATTGAACCGAAAGCCCTGAGCATTTCTGCTCTTGTGGTAACATTAACAGGCTCATCCCTTCTGTATATCCAAACATTTGTGCTGCGGTTTAACTCAAGACTGTCCTCGCAAAGGTGTGTTAAAACATCATCTTCATAATGCTTATCTGCCGCTTTGTCAAAAACATCCACCGCAAAAGTTTTTGCTCTTAAATACCTTTCTTCATTTTTGCGGGAAGCAATGTGTTTAATATCGATATCCGTTTTTAAAGATATTTCATACTCTCTATCTTCAGGCGCATCATTACTTATGGTTTTTTCTAACTGCACTAAGCCCTGTTCCACAAAGCATTGTTCAAGAAAACTCAATTTACCCAGGGTTTCTCTCCGGCTTCCTTCTTTATATTTAAAAGACCCCGAAAATGCCTGTCTGCCTATATTGCTAAGCATATTAATCCTCATTATTATAAAATTCCTCTACATGCGGCCTTAATATGAAAACTTGTGAATTTATATTTTTAAGCAAAATAACACAATTGTTACATTTAGATACAAAAAACCTTGAAATACTTATGCTTGCGCTTAAATTTTGTTTATACTACAATTTTATTGAACAGAAAAAATTTATAAATCGTATGGCAGATTAAAGCCAGTGCATACCATAGGCATAAGATTATTTTTTCTGGAGCAGATAAAAAATTGAAAGGACAAAATTACTATGGCAACTGCAACATTAGTTGAATTATTAGATGCTGGTGTACATTTTGGT
>CAQTPN010000068.1:0-5542 GCA_948888345.1 uncultured bacterium
ATTTTAAGGGGGTTTAAATGTTTAATACAATTAATTCAATATTTTTAGATTTTGACGGAACAATAACAAAATTTGATACAGTTAATACATTCTTTAAAACCTTTGCTTCAAAAGAATGGATAAATATTGAACAAGATTGGATAGATGGCAGAATAAATTCCAAAACCTGTATGCGGATGCAGTTAAATTTAATTAAAAATTTAACCGAAGAAAAGCTTTTTAATTTCCTGAATTCCGTCCAATTGCAGGATGGCTTTATTGAATTTTGCAAATTTGCAGAGGAAAATAATAAAAATGTAACAATAATAAGCGACGGATTTGATTTTTTTATTGATTACATTTTAAAAAAAGAAAATTTAAACAATATAAGATTTTATTCAAACCATTTAGAAATTTTAAAAGAAAATAATATCCTGAATTTTAAACTGACATTTCCCAATAATTCCAAAACCTGCACATCGGGCCTTGGATGCTGTAAATGCCTGGTAAGAAAATCGTCTGCCACAAAAGATGAAAAATTCATATACGCCGGTGATGGATTATCCGATAGGTGTATTGCAAGCAAGGCTAATCTGTTGTTTGCTAAAAACAGTTTAAAAAATCATTGCATTAAAAACGGTATAGATTTTGTCGAATTTAATGATTTCTATGATATTTTAAACCGGCTATTTTTAAAGAAGGGAATAAAAAATGCAGGATTTAAAACAGAAAACGCTTACAGAAGATGAAATCAGGGAATTAGATAATAAGTATTGCTCCTGGGGTGATACAACCCATTACAGCAAAAATCCAAAAATCTTTGCAGATTGCAAAGGTTCATTTATGTTTGATAGCAATAATACTCCCTATTTAGACCTTCAAATGTGGTATGCAAGCTGCAATTTAGGATATAAAAACGAAAAAATATCAAATGCCGTTATAGATTGCATTAATACTATGCCGCAGATTGCCTCCCGTTTTTTGTTTGAAAACAAAGTACTTCTGGCTTCAAAAATTGCCCGCGCCTGCGAAGAAAGATTTAATTTAAAAGGAAGGGTTCATTTTAATGTCGGCGGCGCGCAGGCTGTTGAAGATGCCCTTAAACTCGTTAGAAATTTTACCGGAAAAAATCTGCTTTTTGCCTTTATGGGCGGATACCACGGAAGAACAATCGGTGCATCCTGCGTTACTTCAAGCTTTAGATACAGAGAACACTTCGGGCATTTTGGCGACAGAGCTCATTTTGTACCATTCCCCTATTGTTACAGATGCCACTATGGCAAAAACTGTCAAGACTGTAATTTTTACTGCGTAAAACAATTTGAGAAAAATTTTGAAAGCGAATATAAATCTTTCTACAGCCCGTCAACAGGCAAATCTGAATATGTAGCATTTATTGCAGAGCCTCTTCAGGGAACAGGCGGATACATTGTACCGCCGATGGGATATTTTAAAGAATTAAAAAGAGTTTTGGATAAATTCGGAATTCTTTTTATAGCAGATGAAATTCAAATGGGATTTTACAGAACAGGAAAACTCTGGTCAATAGAACATTTTGGAGTTCAACCGGATGTTATAACTTTTGGAAAGTCTTTAACAAACGGCCTGAATCCGCTTGCGGGGCTATGGGCCAAAGAGGAAATGATTAACCCCGATATCTGGCCTGCAGGCCGCACCCATTCAACCTATTCATCAAACCCCATAGGATGTGCTGCAGGGTGCGCCGTTATGGATACATTTGAAGAACATAATTTTGAAGATGATATAAAAGAAAAAGGAAGAAGATTTTTAGAAGGCTTAAAATATCTAAAATCCCGCTATAAACAAATAGGAAATGTGGATGGCCTCGGCCTTGCTCTTAGAATTGAATGCACCAAAAGCGACGGATTTACACCCGATAAAGAGCTTTGTGACAACATTATAGAAGAAGGCTTAAAAGGAAACCTTGAATACAGGGGAGAAAAATCAGGACTTGTACTGAATAACGGCGGATATTTTAAAAATGTTATAACCCTTGTTCCGCCGCTTACAATATCAAATGAAGAAATTGATATGGCAATAGAACTTTTGGATAAATGCTTTATGAGGTTTTGCTAAAAAATATGAAAAGTCAAAGTGCAAGAAAAACTCAGATGGACTATATCCTGATACACAGAGAAACAGTTCAGCCAAACCGTGCCGTTATGTTGTTCCATGGACTCACAGGAAGCCCTTATGAACTTAAAAAATATGCAAAATTTTTATATGATAAAGGCTTTGATGTTTATTGCTACTGCCTGCCGGGACATGGCGACCACAAAATTGACATATATTCAGTTAAAGAAAGCGACTGGCGAAAATTTGCAAACAAAAGATATAAGGAACTGAGAAACCATTATGCGGATTTTTTTGCAGGGGGCTTGTGCCTTGGAGCGGTTCTTGCGCTTAACCTTGCAATTGAAAATAAAGATGTAACAGGCCTTATTTGCCTTTCTACCACCCTCTTTTTGGATGGCTGGACAATTCCCTGGTATAATTTTTTAATGCCCGTAGGCTTATACACAATTTTAAGATATTATTACACTTTCCCTGAGCGCGAGCCTTACGGCATAAAAAATCTAAAGGCAAGAAACGCTGTTTCAAAACTTATGAGCAAAAATACCGTTGCTATGGATAATTATCCTTTGAGTTCAATCTATGAATTACTTTTGCTTTCAAAAAAAGTACGGCACAATATCAAAAAGGTATTTGCACCAATCCTTATTATTCATTCACTTGAAGATGACCTAACAAGCACAAAAAGTGCAAAGTTTGTATTTAATAATGTTTCATCTTTTTATAAAGAATATATGGAATTAAAAGACAGTTACCATCTTGTCTTATATGATAACGAGAAAGAAAAGGTTATGAATAAAACAATGGAATTTATTGAGGCTCTTTCATATAAGAGAAACATTCCGCTAAAAGAGCTGCAGAATAAGAGAAAATAAGGAGAATAAAAATTGAAACTTTTATTAATAATACTTATGGGTGTAAATTTTCTTTTAATTGCATCTTTTCTTTACGGAATAACTAATATTTTTAAAGATGAAACAGAAGCAAAAATAAGGGCGTTTTATTCCGTCTTTCTGTCCGTCCTTCTTTTTATATACCTTATTTTAATCTTAATTACAGGATTTAAATATCTTATGGGTGCCCATTACTCAATAGTGCCTTTTATGTTTATGTTTTTTGCATTTCCTTTTATCGGAGGAAAATTTGCATCATACAAAAAAGTTGAACTTTTAAGCTATTTGCAGATAGGAATATTTTTTCTAAGCCTTTTATACTTTACATATCTTTATGTAAAACTTTAATTTTTTTAAAAAATCTTGTTAAAAACTGCAGGTTTATGCTAAATTAAAGAAGTTAATAAAAAGGGATTCAATAAATTAGATGCAGTGTAAATTTTGCGGTCAACAGTTACCTAAAAACGCCATCTGCTGCAGCAGATGCGGCGGGAGTATGACATCTTCAAAAAAGATTCATATTCCAAAAGCGCGCGATGAAGAAATGATTTTTAATATTAAACCTGCTTTTGACCCTGCAACTTTAGGCGTGCGCGCTTTCTTTCTTGCTGTATTCATGGGTGCAGTTTCAACGGTAACAATAGGGACGCTTCTTTATATAGCTTTAAGCTTTATGAGCTCAATGGACCGTTTTATGGGAACCATAGACACAATGATGGGCTTTTGGATTGCAGGTGCAACAGCTTTCATTATAACCTTCTGGCTTTCAATGTATATTGCAAAGAAAAATACAATTGCTAGAAAATTTACATTCTATCAAACAAGAATGGAATATACATATAACGCATTTGACGGCAAATTCAGATATCTTGAATACACATCCATACTTGATTCAAGCGTTACAAAAGGGCCCCTTCAAAGAATGTCAAACCTTGGAAATATTTCTTTTGTATGCGTTGGCAGCTTTCATGATTATGTTGTTGTAATAGGCGACGTACGCGACCCTGATTATGTTTACAAAAAAGTTTTAGATTTAATTGAAGTAAATAAAGAATTAAACAAATAAACCTTTTAAAACCATATAGGAATCGGTATCGGAATAATTTTGGTTTGTTTTCTTATTTTATATCTGAAAACAAGATTTTTTGCGCTCATATAATCTTGATAAGAAGGAAATTCAGCATTTTCCATCTTTTTAATTACCTTTTTATCATACCTTTCAGAACCGGAACTTACTAAAATCCAGGCCTTTTCAACACTTCCGTCTTTCTTGATGCTTACTGCAAACTGCGGTTCTCTGTTTATATAAGAAAATGACCTGGGCATATTTTTATAAACCGCATCATTAACCTTTTGCGTATAATCATCATACGCTTCTTTTGAATTATATTTTATGGTTTTTGTATATGTGTAATTTGAAGCAAAAACAGTATTTACAATATTTGATAATAAAATTAATAATAAAACAATATTTATATATTTTTTCATAACCTTAATCCTCTTAAATCAGAAGTAAAATTTTATATATCCTCGTTCTTTATACATATTTAATCATATAATTTCTTTAATAATAGCCTTGCAATGAGAGTGTACCGTATTAATTACAGGAACAGAAGCTTCTTTTATTATATTTGGAAGTTCCGTGCATCCGAGCACCACACACTCTGCGCCAAAACTTTTATATTTTTCTATAATTTTAAGAATTTTCATGCGTGATTCATCAAAAATATTTCCAATACATAGCTCATCAAAAATTATATTATGTATAACATCCATCTCATCATCATTAGGCACAATAACTTTAAGCCCGTATTCTCCTGCCAGTTTTTTCACATAAAAAGATTCTTTCATTGTATATTTTGTACCGATTAATAAAAGTACTTCAAATCCTCTTTCTTTAACATCATAAGCTGTGGCATCCGCAATATGTATAAGCGGAATGTTTATACTGTTTTGAACTTCTCTTGCAACGTTATGCATCGTATTTGTTGCAATTGCAATACAATCTGCACCTGCAGTTTCAAGTTTCTTTGCAGAATTTGCAAGAATTGTTCCGAGTTTTTGCCAGTCTCCTGTTTTTTGATGGAAAGCTATGACATCAAAATCATAGCTTTCCATCAAAATCTTTGCACTATGCAGGCCGCCAAGCTTTTCATTCACCATTTCATTTAATATTCTGTAATATTCAATGGTGGATTCAAAACTCATTCCGCCTATAATACCTGCCGTTTTCATTAATTATGCCTTTAAAAGTTTCTCTTTAATAAGGTCGCCCATTTTGCGTGTACCGATAAGCTCCTTGCCGTCAGACATAATATCTGCTGTTCTGTAGCCGTCTTTCAGTACATCTTTAATTGATTTTTCAATTAAATCATAAGCTTCATTCATCTTAAACGAATATTTAAGCATCATGCCTGCTGAAAGTATCGTTGCAATCGGATTTACAACATCCTTACCCCTTAAATCAGGCGCAGAACCATGGATAGGTTCATACAAAGCTGTTTTTGCATTTTCTCCGAGACTTGCAGAGGGTAATAACCCTAAAGACCCTGAAAGCATTGAAGCCTCATCCGATA
>CAQTPN010000068.1:5552-7297 GCA_948888345.1 uncultured bacterium
AATTGTTTCGGAGCCCTTATTAATTGCATTGCAGCATTATCGACATACATATGGGATAACTCAACTTCAGGATAATCTTTTGCAACCTCAAGTACAACTTCTCTCCACAATCTTGAAACATCGAGAACATTTGCCTTATCAACGGAACAGAGTTTTTTATTTCTGACCATTGCCGTTTCAAAAGCAATTTTAGCAATGCGGCGCACTTCATCCTCTGAATAAATCATATTATTAAAGCCCCATCTGGTGCCTTTTCCATCTTTATCAAGACGTACTTCAACCCCTTTGGGCTCGCCAAAATATACATCCCCTGTCAGCTCACGGATAATCATAATATCAACACCTGAAACATTTTCAGGTTTTAAGGGGCTTGAAGATACAAGTTCATCCCAAACAATCGCAGGACGAAGATTTGCAAATAACCCGAGTGCTTTTCTTATGCCCAAAAGTGCTCTTTCGGGGCGCACTTCAGGAGGAAGAGTATCATATTTCCAATCCCCGACAGCACCAAGCATAACAGCATCTGCATCTTTTGAGGTTTCAACTGTTTTATCCGGAAGCGGAACTCCCGTGTTATCATAGGCAATTCCGCCTATAAGTTCATCTTTATATTCAATTTTAAAATCAAAAACTTCACCTGCAGCATCTAAAACTTTTTTAGCCTCATCCATAATTTCAGGTCCGATACCATCCCCTGATAAAACGGCAACTTTATAATCTTTCATGTTAAATTAAACCCCCAATTTTTTCTTTGTATAATTTACAAGTCCGCCAATATCAATTAATTCTTGAATTTCTTTAGGAAAAACTGTCACTTTATATTCTTTTCCTGTCGTTAAATTTTTAACAACTCCGTTGTCCAAATCCATACAAATTTCATCCCCGTTTTTGGTTTCGTCGGGTAATTTATCATTTTCAACAATAACAAGGCCGATATTTATAGCATTTCTATAGAAAATTCTTGCAAAACTTTTAGCAATAACAGCACTTACACCGGATGCTTTAATTGCAATAGGAGCATGTTCGCGGCTTGAACCACAGCCAAAATTATCTCCCGCTACGATAAAATCATCCTTCTGTACGTTTTTATGAAAATCTTTGTCAATATCCTCCATACAGTGTTCTGCAAGTTCAGCTGCAACGCTTGTATTCAGATATCTTGCAGGGATTATTACATCGGTATCAACATCATCCCCATAAACAAAACTTTTACCTTTTTTCAAAATATCTCCTCCATTTGTTCCATTTACTTTTTAAACTCTATTTTCTATTATATACATAAAGAAAGAGCTAATACAAATTATGTATAAGTTTTCTTTAAGAAATTGTTTACTTTATTAAGGTAAATTCAAAATATTAAGTAAATAAAACGTCATCAGATTAGTAAAAAGGAGAGAAACAATGAGATTACAAGAAAGCATTATCGAAGCAGTTGGACAAGTTTACAACTATCTTGCTGAAAATGGCGAAGTTACAACTAAAAAAATGCAAAAAGACCTTGACCTTGATGCAAACTTCACAGGTATGAGCCTTGGCTGGTTAGCAAGAGAAGATAAAATCGCTATTGAAAGAAAAGGTGCTTACACAAAAGTTAGCTTAATATAATTTCCGTGTAAAAAACCTTAATCATAGGATGCAATAAGCATCCCAAAGAAAATACAATAAAAAATTTAAAAGTCGTCCTTAATTATATATTGACAAGGGCGACTTTTTTTATGACAATATTATTTATGTTTATGTTAAAC
>CAQTPN010000069.1 GCA_948888345.1 uncultured bacterium
TGAATTAAAGAAAAAAGGAATTTATAAAGTTCCGGTTTATACAGTAAAAATCAAGCAAAAAGGAGAATTTGACATAAATTCTTCAAACGCCAAGGCAGCTGTGTTTAAAATAAATGTATCAGACAGAAGAGGTTTTGCTTCAAAACCCGTTTTAAAACTTAACGGAAAAACCGTTACCAATTGCAATTCCTACAGATGCATCGTTGATTCGGGTTACGGAAAAATTCCTTATGAAATTGAATACACAATAAGGGGCACAAAAAATTTATCATTTGAGGCAATAAATACATCTGAAGTATTTCTAAACACAAATTACTGGGTGCCTGAATATACGGGAGATTTTTTACCTGTTAACCATGGAGCAAAAGATGGCGGATATTATACACACTGGTCCGTACCGGAAGCTGCAAGTGCCGTGGAAGACAGATACAGAACGCTGGCCTATAATGCAAATTTTATCAATACCGTTGATATTTACAGAATGAGCGAAAGATGTATTAAATACGGCTTTTTATTTATAGCACTAACATTTTTGGCATTTTTTGTGTACGAGATAATCAATAAGAAAAACAGACATATTCACCCCTTCCAGTACAGTCTTGTTGGAGTTTCAATGCTGATATTTTATTTATTGCTCCTTTCAATGTCAGAATTTATAACCTTTGGCCCCGCATATTTAATTGCAGCCCTGATGACAATATCTCTTATAGTTTTTTATACCTATTTTGTTTTAACAAATAAAGAGGATAAAAAATTTCCTCTTACTATAGGGGGCATTTTAGCAGTCATTTATTTATACTTATATATAACCATAAATTTAGAAGAGTTATCTCTTCTTGCAGGAAGTTTCGGCCTGTTCTTTACAATTATTGCCGTTATGTATGCAACAAGAAATGTTGAATGGTATAAGGAAAGCCGCGAATAAATGAGTCAGCTAAAACATTCTATAGAAAAAACATTTAAAGATTTTGGTATGTTTAAAGGACATATCAAATATGAAAATGCAACAAGCCGTCTTGAAGATTTATACAGAAAAGACGAAGATATAAGACACCCCTATGAGCGGGATTATCACAGAATTTTATATTCAAACGCATATAGAAGGCTAAAACACAAAACACAGGTGTTTTTTAACACAAATAACGACCATATCTGCACAAGAATAGAACATGTAAACCATGTGTCTTCCGTTGCCGAAACTATTGCGGAGTTTTTAGGCCTAAACCCCTGGCTTACCCGTGCAATTGCCGTAGGGCATGATTTGGGGCATCCGCCTTTCGGACACACGGGAGAAAAGATTTTAAGCAGAATAGTAAGAGATAACGGGCTTTCAAAAAGCTTCTGGCACGAGAAAAACAGTTTAAGATTTATTGATAAAATTGAAACTATGCCTGATTACGAAGGATATGAAAGAAATTTAAACCTGTCTTATGCTGTTCGTGACGGCATTATCTGTCATTGCGGCGAGGTAGATGAAGAGGCACTGCACCCAAGGGAAGAATTTATTGATTTAGAAAGTATACAATCTGCCAATCAATATCAAAGCTACACCTATGAGGGATGCGTTGTTAAAATATCGGATAAGATAGCATATTTAGGCCGCGATATTGAAGATGCGCTGTCAAAAAGAATTTTGGAAGAAGAACAGAAGCTGGAGCTTGAAGAAATTGTAAAAAATCTTTTCCATCATAAAAAGCTAAAAGACATCAACACAACAAGCCTTGTGCATCTTTTTATTATTGATTTATGCAAAAATTCAAGCCCTGAGTGCGGTTTAAGATTTTCGAAAGAATATTTTGAAATTATGAAAACCATAAAAAGGTTTAATTATCAAAATATATACTCTCATCCAAGGCTAAAAACTTTTGAAGATTATGCAAGTCTTATTATAAATACAATTTTTAACAAGCTTTTAGAATATTACGATAATGAAAATTCAATTCAAAAACTTCAAAATGATGAGAAATTTTATCCGCTTCTGTGCGAGCATTTTAAAGACTGGCTTTTAAAATATTCAAATGCCTCAAATGCTGCATACAGAGAAAGTAAAAAATTTCTAAATAAAACTATATATAACATCAATGAAGTAAATGATTACAAAATGGCAATTGTTGATTTTATTTCAGGGATGACAGACAGTTTTTCAATTAAAATTTTCAATGAATTAATAGCATTTTAATAGCTTAAGCCAAAAGGCGAATAGAAAAATCAAAAGTTGCGTTTAAAATTTTTGTATGATTAAGTTAGATGAAATTTTAGACGAGCAGAAAAAATATTTTCAAGAAGGTGCTACTCTTGATATTGATTTTAGGATAGAAAAATTAAAAATCCTAAAATCTGCCATTATAAATTATAAAGAAAAAATTGTTAAGGCTTTAAATAAGGATTTAAGAAAAAATGAATTTGAAGCCTATACAACAGAAATAATGCCTGTTTTAGAAGATTTAAACCTTGCAATTAAAAATGTAAAACAATGGGCGCAGAAAAAGGATGTTAAAACACCTTTGTATCTTAACGGGATACAGGGCGGAATAGAAAGCTTTATTATAAAAGAGCCTCTTGGGAATATTCTTATAATCTCGCCTTTTAATTACCCTTTTCAATTATCTGTCGTACCTATGATAGGAGCAATTGCAGCAGGAAATACTGTTATCATAAAACCGTCAAGCGATACTATCTATACGACAAAAATCTTAATGGAGATGATAAACAGCATTTTTGCAAGAGAATATGTTTACGTTTTGAGTCCGAAAAATACTCTTTATTTTGAGCTTTTAAACAAAAAATTTGACCATATATTCTTTACCGGAAGCATATCAACCGGTAAAAAGGTGATGGAAGCTGCAAGCAAAAATTTAATCCCCGTAACACTTGAACTTGGAGGCAAAAGCCCCTGTATTGTTGATAAAACCGCAAACATTACAAATGCCGCAAAAAGCATTGTTCATGGAAAACTCTTAAATGCAGGCCAAACCTGTGTTGCACCCGATTATGTTCTGGTGCAGGAAGATATCAAAGAATATTTTATTGAAGAATTAAAAGGTGCAATAAAAGAATATCTCGGGCCTACCCCGCAGGAGAGTGAATATTTCGGCAGAATTATAAATGAAAATCAATTTGCAAAATTAAAAGAAATTATAGAAAAAGAATATGAAAATTTAATATACGGCGGCGAATACGATGAATGCGGCCTGTATATAGCCCCGACAATTCTTGATATAAAATCTTTTGATTCTTTTGCTATGCAAAATGAAATATTCGGACCTATAATACCTGTTTTAAGCCATGAGAACACTTTTGATATCATTAAAAAATTAAAAAAGCTTGAAAAGCCGCTTGCAGCATATATTTTTTCAAATGATAATCTTGTTATAAATGAATTTTTAACAAAGCTTTCATTCGGGGGCGGGTGCGTTAATGAAACAATGATGCACACAGCCAATAACTCTCTTCCATTCGGCGGAGTAGGTTTATCAGGAATAGGAAATTACCACGGCAAATATACCTTTGACGCTTTTACACATCTTAAAAGCATTTTAAAGAAAAAGGGCGACAAACTTGATAAAACTAAATTGCCGCCCGATAATCAAGAACGCTTAAATTCAATAAAAAGAATTATTAAATTATTGGAATTCTAACATTCTTGAAAGGAATTTAAGGAATGGAGTAAGTATGGAGTTAGTAAGTAGAGATTAATAATAAGTTTTATTCTTTATTTAAAGCTTCTTTTGCTTCTTTATCCTTCTTTTTCTGTTCTCTTGCAAGCTTTCTAAGTTCGGCCGCTTTTTGTTTATCAATTTCTTTTTGCTCTTTATCAAAATACCAGAGAATTTTATTTCTTATAAAATCACCGATTTTATTTGAGGGCAAAGAAGGATTTGAAGAAAGATAAATTATATCCACTTTTCCCCTGCTTGTTGTCATAGGGTTTTTCTTACCGAATTCATAATGGGTCATAACAGTGCTTTTTTCAATCGGGATATTGTACTGCCTGCAAAGTTTTGCACAAAGTTCATAGCAAACTTCCATTTGAATAGGTTTTATCGGGTAATTACCGATATGCTTAATATCTCGAAAACCCAGCATCCCGCAAATTGCAACCCCGATAGAGCCTGTATTTCCGCCTCCCGTATGAGGGGCATAACGGCTGCCGTCCGTACAGCAAAGATTATCTTCCGGCTTGCATTTTCCCAGGTGAATTATTCCCCTCTCCGAGGGAAGTTTTTCATATCCGATTAAATAGTGATAATGTTCAAGTTCAACGCTATTTGGCGCATAAGTTCCCGCGGTCCAATGAATTATTATTCTTTTCATATTTATTCTCCTTTAATAATGTTTGTTTGAATAGAATGAAGCTTCTCTACTGCAGATTCAAGTGCAAAATCAAATAAATCTAAAAAAAGGTTTTTTATAATGCCTTTAAAAGGCAATAAAAACAACGGCAGTTTTTGTAATATAAAATCTATTGCAACCTGTTTTTTTGTTTCTCCAAAACCCTTTCCTATAAGGTTTTCTGCATATATTACAGCAGGCAGAGCAAGCGGGGACAAAAGGCTTTTTACCTTTTGCATTAATTTATTTTTAATCATTTTTTCTCCTAGTTTAATTCATCCATGCAAAGACAGTTTTTATATAAGATATAAAATTAGTTTATATCCTGCGTTACAATTATTTTGTGTTCAAGATTTCCTCTTTGAAGGTATGCGCAGCCGTTTCCGCCAAAATCGTTTGCACAATGAAAGGCACTGTTTCCGGCTGCTACAGTTATAGCATCTTTTGTGTATTTCATTATGCACCCGGCTTCCGTTGAAGCTTCATTTCCGGCATAGTTTGAATAAAGCGTTTCAATAATGTCTCCGGATTGAAAATTGCCATAATTGTTTATCACCCTTGATACAAGGCGCGCTCTATATTTTAGCGGGTCGATATTTAATTTGTGTTCAAAAACATATACGCCATTAGGAACAATTGCAAACCACTCTGATTCAAAGCGTTTTGAAAGATTGTTTCTGCCGTCCGGCGTTATAAAATTGCAGTCTGCATCAAGATACTGACTGTTTAATGTATAGTTTGAAGCATCCGTTATTTTCCCTTCTTTAATAGTTATTGAACCCAGGGGAATTCCTTCAAATTCAACCCATGAAAGCCCGTTAAATTTATAACAGCACCACGGCTCAAGGGTCATAAGCCAGATGTCGTCTATAACAATATTTGTCGGGGTTACTGTTGATTTAATTATTTTTGTATTAAAAAGTTCAACTTCCCCCTCAAGCCCTATGAATATATTGTAATTACCGTCAACATATCCTGTAATATCAACACTATCAATATATTCAAAAGTTTCAGAATCGCCATAGGCATTTGTACCGGTTAATACAGGGTATGCACCGCCCGCCTTGAAGCTCAAAATATTTTCATCAAAACTTAATAAATCAGGACTCTTTCCATCATCTGAAAGATTGGCGCAATTAATACAAAATTTTGATTTTGATGATTTAATCATCATTTCAGCCTCTGCAATATAATCATCAAACATATCAGCTTTAATATAATCAACATCTTCTCTAATAGAAGCTATATTTTCATTCTGTTTGTTTAATTCATCCTGAATTGTTGTAAAATTTTCATTTACTTCATCTGCCTTCGCCTTTGTTCCGGCAGTAAAAATATTTGGTATGTTAAAAGACATAAGAATATTTTCTCCTCTTAATTTTTAAAGTAGTGTTAAAAAATCCAGCGCAGGTTTTTAATTTAGTTTAAATTTATAAATCAATTTATACTTTTTATTGTAGAGATAAAATTAAGTTTTTCAATAAAGTAAAATTACTCAAGATAAAACCTTAAAAAATGGCTCAAAATTATTGGAGCACAATTATTTTCAGAATTTTTAAATTTTCATGGCCAATTATTAAGTTTGTAACAATTTTGAATTTTTTAGCTATTAAGAACTATATCAAACGTGGTTTTTTGAAAAACTTTATAGTAATGTTGTTTTATAAAGAAAGGGGATTTTGTTTTATGAAAAAGAATTTTGTAAAATTAGCAAGTTTTATGTTTGCTTTAGCTATGGGATGCTCTTTGGCAATGGCCGAACGCAAGCTTCCGATGAACGAAGTAAAACCTGCAAATGTAAGCCTGCCGGTAATTACAGTTCCTGCTAATCAGGTAAAAGAAAAGATTGAAGAAAGAGTTGTTACTCCTGCAGTTGATGCAAAAGGTGAAGCCGTAAAAACAGGAAAAGAAACAAACGCGCCTTTATCTAACATTAAAAATGAAGGCAATATTCTGATTAAACAGCAGGATGGAAGCAAAGAAACTTCTGAAATTGTACCAAACAATGCACCTGTAGTTGAAAAAGAAACAACCGTAGAAGAAAAAGCAGGCACTATTTTTGATAATTATGCCGTTAAAGAAAATTTGAAAATCAAAACTACTCCTCAAAATAAATAGTTTATAAGGTTGTATTTATTTATTTTAAGGATACTATTTGTATTTTTAATTTCTGAATTAAATTTTAAAAGGTAGGGAATTTTATTTAAAATCCCTACTTTTTTATAAAAGTAGGCATAGGTTCTTATTTTTCTATCCAGATAGGCTTCTTTTATTTTTTCAAAGTTTTTATAATTAAAAACAATTTCATCAGATATTTTATAAGCCTTAAAATAATTTACCCAGTTATCATCCGCGCTGAATGAAATTGAAGCCTTCCTTATGCGTCTTGAAACAAGAATTTCTTTTATAAAACCTATTTTTTTTGCAGATAATAAAACTTTATAAGAGAATGGGACATCTTCCGCGCATTTGATTTCCGGAAATTTAATATTATTTGAAATTAAAAAATCTTTTTTATAAATTTTATTCCAAGGCTCAACAAGTTCTAAAAGTGAATTATCCCCTATATCATCAAATTTTCCCGTTTTGTTTTCTTCAACGGTTTGAAGAAGGTGGGAAGTTCTGTGGTTTGAAAATATTTGTTTCTTTTCAATGAATTCGTTTGAAGCACATATCGCAACATCTAAATCAAATTCTTCCGCTTTTTTTACCATTTTTTCAAGAAATGTATTTTTGCAAATATCATCGCCGTCAAAAAATATTACCCATTTTCCCGATGCTTTATCTAATCCAAAATTTCTGGCCTGTGCTGCTGAAGATTTTTCTTTACTAAAAATTTTAATTCTTTTATTATGGAAGGATTTTAAAATCTCAAGCGTATTATCGGATGATGCATCGTCAACAAATATAAGTTCAAAATCAGTATATGTTTGATTTAAAAACATATCAACACATT
>CAQTPN010000070.1:0-5502 GCA_948888345.1 uncultured bacterium
AAAAGAAAAATCCACAACAACGCAGTATCCTATGGCGGGTATTGAAAAAATCGGCCTTTTAAAGATGGACTTTCTTGGCCTTGAAACTTTAACCATTATAAGAGATTGTCTTGATATGGTAAAAAAGCGCACAGGAAAAGATGTTGATATAAATAAAATTCCTTTTGATGATAAGGAAACGTTTGAACTTTTGAAAAAGGGTGAAACAGATAGTGTATTCCAGCTTGAATCTCCCGGCATGAGAGCTCTTGTAAAACGATTAAAGCCAACGGTATTTGAGGATTTGGGTGCTCTTGTTGCTCTTTTTAGGCCGGGACCATTAGAAGCCGGTATGGTGGATGACTTTGTAGACAGAAAACATGGCAGGCAAAAAGTAAATTATGCTCATCCTCTACTGGAAGACATTTTAAAAGACACCTATGGCACAATTGTATATCAAGAGCAGATTATGCAAATTTTCCAAACCTTAGCCGGATATACACTCGGCGGTGCGGATATGGTCCGCCGTATGATGGGTAAAAAGAAACTGCAGCAGATGGCAGAGCAAAAATCAATTTTTATTGAGGGTGCCGCCAAAAATAATATGTCACAGGATGCTGCCGCTAAGCTTTTTGAACAGATTGAAAGTTTTGCAAAATACTGTTTCAATAAGGCGCACTCATCAGCCTATGCTTTTGTTGCCTATCAAACAGCGTATCTAAAGGCGCACTATCCTATCGAATGGATGGCTGCCAACTTAACATCTCAGGCTAACAATCAGGAAAAAACGCAGCAATACATTATACAATGTCAGGCTTTGGGTATTCCCGTGCTTCCGCCGGATATTAATAAATCCGATGCTGATTTTACGCCGGACGGAAATAGCATAAGGTTTGGACTCGCGTCTGTTAAAAATGTAGGCAGGGGTGTTGTTGAGCTTATTATGGAGACAAGAAAAGAAAAACCGTTTGAAAGTTTTTATGATTACTGCTCCAGAATGGACGGCAGAGCTTTAAATAAATTGACTCTGGAAGCCTTAATTAAGGTTGGTGCATTTTCAAGTATTGAAAAAAGCAGAAAACAGCTGATTGAAAATTATGAAAGAGTTTTAAAAGACGTAAACAGTAAAAAAAGTGCCCAGAGTGCAGGACAGGTAAGCCTTTTTGCTGCACTTGGCGACCAGGCGCAGGACCTTGGTATTCCGACATTTGAATTAACCGGTAATTCTGATGAGGAATTTTTGGATACTGAAATTCAGCAGTTTGAGCATGATTTGATGGGAATTTACGTTACAAGCCATCCTTTATCAAGTATAAGAGATACTTTAAAATATTTAACTACAGATACAATTTCAGAGGTTTTAAATAATCCTGAAAATGATAAAACCGTTACAATTTGCGGTCTTTTAAGCAGGGTTGCGGCAAAGCCTACTAAAAAAGACCCTTCAAAAATTTTAAAAACCGGAATTATTGAAGATTTATCCGGCGGCAGGGTTGAATTTGTCATGTTCCCGAAAACCGTTGAAGCCATAGGAAATATGGTTCAAAGTGAAGAAAAACTTATAATGACGGCAAAGGTGCAGATAAGGGAAGAGAATGTGAACCTGATTGTGCAGGAAGTAAAACCCATTCAAAATGTTAACCTTGTAACCTTGAAGATGCTTGAAGATTTAGAATTTGAAGAGATGATTTATTTAAAAGAACTTCTGGCTAAAAATAACGGGGATGACCCTGTTGTGGTTGATTTTGAAGATGATGAAAGCCCGAATGATGACCATAGAGTTCAGATTTTAACAAATAAAAAGCTCTGGGTAAGGGCAGGTAACGACGTTGAAAATGCTATAAATAAAGCATTCAAAGGCAAAGTAGAACTTGCAATAAAATCTTTAAGTTAAAAATTTTAAAATTTTTAGGCAATTTTTTCCGCTCATTTTTCTTTATTAATATATAAACCATATATAAAGAGAGAAATTTGAGAGGATTATATTATGAGCGATGTTTCAAGCGTTAGTTATTCAAGCAGTGTAAAGCAGAGTTTTTTAACAAAAACGGCTTCAATGGCATCTTTTGACACAGGAGCAGATGTAAGTATTTTTATGGATGCTATGGAAAAAGGTTCAATGCCGACCACTATTGATGATTTATTAAAAGAAGAAGGCGGAGCTTTGCCTGATGATAATGCCTGCAAAAAATTTGTAGATAAACTTCTTCAATTAACAAAAAATTTATTTGCACCAAAAACAGAGGATGTGCAGCCAAAAATTGAAACAAAACAGGAACAGGAACAAAAAGACGACCTGAACTTTACCTTTGAAACCCAAACCGAACTTGAATAGAGTTAAACGGTTTTACTTTCTAATATTATAAAGGAGGCAAATAATAAATCTAATCCACGGAGAAGATGTCTTTGATATCCTGATAAGTGAGAGTTTTAGCTATATTTCTGTCAACGGAAATGACCGAATCCACAAGAGAGCGTTTCTTAGATTTTAATCTTTGAATTTTCTCTTCAACTGTACCTTTTGTAATTAACCGGTATACAAATACTTTTTTAGTCTGCCCGATACGATAAGCTCTATCTGTTGCCTGGTCCTCAACTGCAGGGTTCCACCACGGGTCGTAATGGATAACATAATCGGCTCCTGTTAAATTCAAGCCTGTGCCGCCTGCTTTAAGCGATACAAGGAATATTGGAATTGTTGGGTCTGTATTAAATCTTTCAACCACAGCCTGACGGTCTTTTGTTTTGCCTGATAAATATTCATGTTTAATGCCCTTGGTTTCAAGCCAAACTTTAATAATATCAAGCATTCCAACAAACTGACTGAATAATAAAATTCTATGGCCTTCTGAAATAATTTCTTCAAGCATCGATTGAAGATGTTCAAATTTGCCTGAATCTGAAATACCAAGTTTGCCTTCGGTATCGTATAATCTCGGGTGGCAGCATATCTGTCTTAACCTTAAAAGGGCAGAGAATATTGACATCCTTGATTTTTCTAAGCCAACCGTTTCAATTGATTTAAATAATTCTTCTTTTGTAGAATCCAATACCTGCAGATAAAGGTCTTTCTGGTCGGGTGTAAGTTCGCAGTATGCAACAGATTCAATCTTATCAGGCAAGTCTTTTGCAACATCTCTTTTCATACGGCGCAAAATGAACGGGAAAATCTGAGATTTTAAGCGTCTTTCAACCGATTTATCCTCTTTTTCCATAATAGGATAAACATATCTATTATTAAATTCAGGCACATCAAATAAAAATCCTGGCATAAGAAAATCAAATACGCTCCACAATTCTTCAAGCTTATTTTCAATCGGTGTACCGGATAGTGCCAGTTTGTGCTTAGCATTCAGCATTTTAACGGATTTTGAAGTTTGGCTTTGGTGGTTTTTAATGTTTTGAGATTCATCTAAGATTATGTATCTGAATTCTTCTTTTTTATAATCCTCAATATCGCGCCTTATAAGGGCATAGCTTGTAATTACAATGTCGTATTTTGAAATATTTTTAAATTTAGCTTTTCTTTCAACCCCTGTTAAATTCAAAAATTTTAAATTCGGGGCAAATTTTTCAATCTCATTTTCCCAGTTAAACACAACAGATGTAGGACATATTACAAGCGATGTTTTTTTACCGTCTTTTTCTTTTGCTTTTTGAAGGAGGGTTAGTGTCTGCAGGGTTTTTCCTAAACCCATATCATCAGCCAAGATGCCGTTTAGGCTGTATTTATATAAAAACCATAACCAGCTGTATCCTTTTGTTTGATATTCTCTTAAATTTGCAACGGTGGATTTTGGAAGAGGTGTATTTTCCATATTTGAAAACGTTGAAATTTCTTTCCAGAATTTTGAGAATTTGCGGCTCATTTTGAGCTTTACTTTCATATTCTCCATCTCTGAAACAACGCCTGCACGGTAGGTTTTAACTATATATTTGTCTTCTTCATTTCTGTAAGCATCATAAGTATTAAATGATTTCAATAGAGAATAAACATCATCCACAGGAATTGATGCCTGTCCTTTTCCTAAAACCTGATAATATTTTGCCCCGTCATATACAAGCTCTTGAATTTTATCAAGTTCAATCCTCTCCCCGTCAACATCGCCATAAAGCTCAATTTCAAAGGTGTTAGTGGTATTTGGTGCAAAATCAATATCGGCACAAAGCTGTAATTGTTTTGCTGCAAGCTTATATAAGCTCATATCGTCTTTTTCGATAAATTTCCAGCCATCTCCTGCATTTTGAATATAATAATTATAAAAATCTATCGCATTCTCTTTTTCAAGTGCTAAATTATTTGTCTGCATAGGGTGAAATTTACATGCTAAAAGCATTTGATAAGCTTTCTGCTCAAAATTTGAATCTCTTTTTACCCAGTATAAAAGGTCTTTTGCAGGGTCTTTAATTGTAACGTACGGAGATTTTGGAGTTCTTGTGTACGGAACTTTAACCCCGTCATATTCAAATTCTAAAGATGCTTTTAAAGATTGGTCGTAATCAACCCCTAATTCTACAACACATTTCGGGGGTCTTTTTTCAAAGGTAAGCCTTTCCATCTCTTTTGAAAGCTCAACGGTCATCATCTCGCGCAGTTTTGGAAGTTCTTCATATACAAATTTTCCGCCCTCGGCATCTTTAATATCAGTAAATGAAGCTTTTGTTAAATACTGAGGCAAAATTGAAACTTGAACATCTGTCGGAAAAATTATATCTTTATATCTTGCCCATTTTAGGCCGCGGGAAAAATATCTTACTTCTTCAAACGGGTAAATTTCACTGTCATCAGGTCTTTTCCAGTATAAAGAAAGTAAAACGTTTCCGACATAAGATACATTAACGCTCAAACACAATTTCCAGATTTCATCCATAAATTGAATTTTTTTATGGGTTTTGGCATCTATTACATCTTCAAGTTTAGCAAGCATTTTGAAGAACTCATCAAATTTATTGATTTGAACATCATACCAGCCGGATTTTTTATCAAGCCTTGATTGTTTCAATAAAAGCCGAAACATCATTACTTCAAGCTTTTGAGCTTCATTAAGCGTGAATTTGGGGTCATTTTTTTGTGCTTCCAATATTAATTTTAAAGGCCCTTCAAGGTCGCGCATTACTCTTTTTGTGTTTCTGTCCATAACAAGAATGGAGAAGAAATTCTGCCGCCTTTTCGGGTTAAAATGGAAAATGTATCCGCCCTGCGGTGATTCATGCATTGGAAAATCTTCATCTTCAAAAACAGGCGGAATATCATGTTTTTCATAAAGAAATTCATCCCACAAATGTCCTTTAAGCGCGCTTAAAGCTACAGCTACGGTGTGCTTGCACCATGGTTCTTCCAAAGGACAGCTGCACGTTGGTTTTACGCTTGTTTTGTTAAATTTTAGGGCAACATCATAATGCGACTTAAAATTCCCTTTAACCTGTGCCTTAACTACAGCATCCTTTAATTCAACGGATGCCACCTGCCCTTTTTGAAAATACTCATATCCCCGGCGCCAGCTGCCCGGTTTTGCATTTTCC
>CAQTPN010000070.1:5512-6803 GCA_948888345.1 uncultured bacterium
ATTTGTGGTTAAATTTATACTTCAAAAAATTCCTTTTAACAATTAAAATTTAAATCAATACAAAAGCGTGTAAATTAAATCTCCATCTGCCGATTAGACAATTCCAAAAAACAATAAAATTAATACTGTTTTATACCGGCACTAACTTTCTTCAAAATAACAGAAAATTAAATAAAAAGCAAGCAGTTTAAAAATATTAAAGTTTTGCAATAAATACCTTTATATTGTAAACTAAAACTAGTTTGAGGTATAAAGATGATTGATTTTAAGGATATTGGAGCAGGGGTTGATATTGAAGAAATTGAGAGATTTGAAAAGTATAGTACTGCAAACAGCCCGTTTGTTTTGAGAATTTTTACAAAAGATGAGATTGAATACTGCTTTTCAAAGAAAAATTACGCATCTCATCTCGCTGCAAGATATTGCGCTAAAGAAGCTTGTCTTAAGGCGGTATGTTCATTTGGGTATGAGGCTGTAAGCTATGCGGATTTTGAAATTTACCATGCAAGAAACGGAGCACCGGAAGTGAGGATTTTAAATGAAACCCTCGCACCGAAAGTTGAATTAAAAATTTCCCTCTCTCACAACAAAACAAACGCAATCTGTTATGCAATTGCGCATAAAAAGCCCTTTGAGCTTGATTATATTGAAGGGTATAAGGAAAGTTACCGGAACAATTTTACAAAAGATGAAGAACCTGAAGAATTAAGAAGGGATGTGTATGGGTCAGCAGAAATCTAAATATTCTCTTATTTTATACCTTGTAGCATTTATTGTGGCTCTAGGCGGGCTTTTATCAGGTTTTGATACGGGAGTTATTTCAGGTGCCTTGCTTTTTATAAAAGATGAATGGAATTTATCTGAATATATGCAGGGAATTCTTGTATCATCAACCCTTGTGGGTGCTACAATAGGTGCAGCTTTAAACGGATATCTTGCAGATTTATTCGGTAGAAAAAAAATTTTAATCTGCACTGCTGCCCTCTTTTTTATAGGTTCTATATTTTGCGCAATAGCGGGTAATATTAATATTTTAATAATATCCAGATTTATAGTCGGGCTTGCAATAGGGGTTGTAACCTTTGCAACCCCATTGTATCTTTCGGAAATTTCTCCTGAAAAAATCAGAGGCGGCCTGGTATCTCTTTTTCAGCTTGCAATAACGATGGGAATTTTATTTTCATACCTTGTAAATGCTGCTTTTTCAAATATTCAATACGGCTGGAGATGGATGCTTTTATTCGGAATATTCCCTGCGCTTATTTTGGGGATAGGGATGTTTTTTATGTCC
>CAQTPN010000070.1:6813-7284 GCA_948888345.1 uncultured bacterium
ACAAAAGGGAAGAGAGGAAGAGGCAAAAAAGGTTTTTCAAAAAATCGAGCCTGAAATTGATGCGGATAATGAAATTTTAGAGATTAAAAACGTATTAAAAAATGAGGGCGAAGGTAAAAAGTTTGAATTTAAAAAATGGATGCTGCCCCCGCTGTTTTTAGGAATAGGGCTTATGTTCTGCCAGCAGTGGACAGGGATAAACACAATAATTTACTATGCGCCAACTATTTTAAAAATTGCAGGGTTTAATTCTAATTCAAGTGCAATATATGCAACAGTTGGAATTGGTGTTGTAAATTGCCTTATGACATTTATTGCAATATTTTTATCTGATAAAACGGGAAGAAAGCCGCTTTTATATGCAGGTTTAACAGGCATGGCGTTTTGTCTTTTTATACTGGGCTCAGCTTTTCAATTTCAAGAAATACTGGCCTCTTCCCTGAAATGGGTATCTTTATTTTCTTCAATGTT
>CAQTPN010000071.1 GCA_948888345.1 uncultured bacterium
TGTAGCAAGGGATTCTAATGTTTTTGCAAAAGTTGTTTTTGATGAAAATATTACAGATAAAGAAATATCCGAGCTTGCAAATCTGGGCTTAAAACATGGAATTGAAATTGTTTTACAGCCTAAAATGCCAATCAGTAAAAAGCTTGATATTACGGCGGTTTTCCAGAAATTATATTCTAAATATTCAAGAATAAGACTTATCCCGCAAGTTCATAAATATTTAAATCTGCCCTAGTGGCTGCAATTTATATTAAGAAATGTTTGTGTTTGTTTACATTCTTAATATTTTTGGGTTCAAAAGATTTTTTTACGGGTTTTAACCTAATAAGCGGCAATATTTTAAAAAGAAACGAGGTATTAAATGCAAATTAATGCTATAAGCAATATTTCATTTTCTGCACAGCAAAATGTATTAGAAAATAAAAATGCCGGAGCGGAAGAGGTTAAAAACAAGCCACAGAATACAAAATTTGATACTTTTGCTGCCTTTTTAAGTAAAAGTGTTTCCTATGATTCGGTAAGAATGTCTAAAGGAAGAGAAGAAAAGGATGGTAAATATAAACTTGCTCAATTTGGTACAGCTGCTCTTGCTGCCGGTGCTTTTATAACAGGTATTGCCAGAAGTATGAAAGCTTTCAAACTTTCTAAAAAGGCGAAAAAACTTGCAAAACAGGCTGCTTCAAGTGATAAAATTAATGAATTAAAAAATAATGCAAATCAAAAGTTAAAAACGTCTAAAGGTGCTTTCATTTTTGGAATTGCGGCATTAGCTGCTTCAAGAATTATACATTTGTTTAATTCTTACGATGCAGGTAAAACTGCTAAAGAACGCGGCTTTATGAGTGATGATGAGGTGGAATTAAAATTACTTCAAAAGAAAGTTGAAAAACAAAACAGCAGTGATGTTCAAAAGCCGGCAGAACAGGCTTTAAAAGCAGAATCTGAATCTATAGAAAATAAGATTACAGAAAATTAAAGCTTAAGTTTTATTAATAAATAATAAGTAAAACCCCATCCTATATTGGATTGGGGTTTTAAAAAGGTTACAAAAAGTGTTTATCGTTATTTATCCTAAATAATGTTTTAATTCCGCAGTTTTTTCCGAACGTCTTAATTTTCTTAAAGCTTCTCCTTCGATTTGTCTTATCCTTTCTTTTGAAAATCCTAAAATTTTTCCGAGTTCTTCAAGGGTTTTTGTATTGCGCCCTAAAAGCCCGAAACGGTTAATTATTATAAATCTTTCTTTTAAAGACAATATGTTCAGTGCTTTTATGATATCATTGCTTAAAAATTCCTTTTCTGTTTTGATATCGGGCAATCTTTTAATATCATCTTTAATGTAATCTTCAAGGCATAAATCCTGTGCCACCGGCGTATCAAGACTTACAGGTTCTTTTATCATCGCTTTTTTAACCTGTTTTATCTTTTTTACATCCATTTTCAGATAATCTGCAAGTGTTTCATCATCAGGTTCATGGCCTAAATCTACACTTAATTTCACAATTGCTCTTTTTAAGTTTCTTATTTTATCACTCATATGAACAGGAATTCTTATAGTCCTTGAATTATTGGCAATAGCCCTTATTATGGTTTGTTTTATCCACCATGTTGCATAGGTTGAAAATTTAAAACCTTTTGTGTAATCAAATCTTTCCGCTGCTTTAATAAGCCCTAAAGAGCCTTCCTGTACAAGGTCCATAAATAAAATACCCTGTCCTGTGTATTTTTTTGCAATTGATACAACTAATCTTAAATTTGCCTGTATAAGCTTTTTCCTTGCTATTTTTGCTTCTTTCCTGTTTCCCTCCTTGATTGTTTTTCCTATCATTGTTTCGTTTGTTCTGTTTAAGAGTTTAATCTTTCCTATATCCTTTAAATACATCTGCAAAACCTCATCTTTGTTTGAGATTGTATTAAAAGTTTTTACCTCTTCCTCTTCTTCTGTTATCGGGCAGTCCATTCCTGTATAATGTTCTTCAAAATCATACTCTTCATAGCTTTTGTTATCATAAACTTTGTTTAATGAATTTTTCATCTAAATCTCCCTTTCCAACTCTTCTTTAAATATTTTTAGATTGCTTCGTCGCTTCGCTCCTCGCAATGGCAGAGAAGAAACCCTCCTAATGGCAGAGAGGAAATCCTCTTATGACAGAAAGAAAACTCTCCTAATGACGGAAGGAGGACCCCAATAAAATGGTATTCAATCTGCTTTTAGTTTGTTTGACGTTTAAAAAATTATTATGTTTCCAAAATTTTTTCAATTATTGTATAATATAGCTTGTAAAAGCAGATAATGGCGGCAATTTTAGCTTTAGCGGGGATACTTCAGATGAAAAAACGGATTAAAATTTTCAGTTTATTATTTTTCTTATTTTTATTTATCCAAAATGCTGCATTTTCATCGGAAGTAACATTTAGCGCGGTGTCTGAATCTTGTATAAAATCAGATAAAGCCAATAATTCGATGACTCCTTCCATACAAAGGCTTTTAAGGGTAAGAGAAGATGTTAATAATTCTGGAAGCGATTTTATTCTGTTTTTAGGAAATAATATTTCAAGTGCGGATAAGTATGACCTTGTAATGTTTGCAAAAATAATAAATAAAATTCAAAAACCTGTATATGTCAGTGTCGGAAATAAAGATGTCCAAAGAACCAAGCACCTTGAAAGAAAAGAATATTACAGGCTTTTAAATAGATTTTCAAAAAATAAAATTTCAAAAGTGCCTTCAATAAAGAAAATGAACGGGTTTGTATTTATATTTATGGATGGCACCAATGAAATGGTATCTATGCCAAGAGGGTATTATAAAGAAAAAGAACTTATAGTTTTAGAAAAATATTTAAATAAATATAAGGATAAAAATGTAATAATAGTACAGCATTATCCTGTCATAGGGATTGATGACCCTATGAAGGCAACATTTAATGTTGAACCTTATAAAAACTTAATATCAAAACATAAAAATATAAAGGTTATAATTTCAGGGCATGATAATAAAGAATTTATAATTGAGGATGAAAATAAAATTAAACATATAAATATCCCCTCTTTAAGTGAAGGGAAGGAATATGAGGTTATTACAATAAAAATGCAGGATGATATAGCTTTAATCAGGACAAAAATTATAAGCGTAGAATAGGAAGAAAATATGGGCGAGGGGTTTAAGATATTTTTAAATAATTCAAAAGAATTTATTGCAAAATACGGAAATGCCTTTTGTATTATATCTCTTGCGTTATTTTGCTATCTTTTTTGCATTTTAAATTTAGGGTATTATAAACTTATAGATATTGATGAAACAAGGTATGTAAATATAGCAAGGGCAATGTTTAGAGGGGGAGACTATATTACTCCTTATCTGAATTTTGAACCGTTTCTTGAAAAACCTCCGCTTTTTTACTGGTGTATAGTACTTTTATATAAATTAACGGGAGTGACGGATGAATTTATATCAAGGCTTCCAAATGCAATAATGTGCATAATTGCAGTGTTTTCAACTTATTTTTTCGGTAAAAAAGCTTTAGGGTCAAAAGTTTTCGGGCTTATAAGTGCTTTTATTTTATTATCTTCAATGTGGGTATTACTTTTTTCTCATATTGCAATTATGGATATTGGTTTTATGGCACTTTGTACTGTTACAATATATTGCGCCATCGTTACACTTTTTAATGTTAAAGAAGAGAATAAGAAATATTTCTGGTATCTTGCATACTTTTTTATGGCTCTAAGTGTTTTGCAAAAGGGGCTTATAGGGATAATAATTCCTGCAATGACAGTCGGGCTTACGTTTTTAGCTTTTCATAAAGGAAGGGAATTAATAAAACCGGTTAATTTAGCAGGTATTATTATATTTTTGCTTGCGGTTCTTCCATGGCACATTGAGGCATATCTTGCAAACGGAAGTTTGTTTTTTGATGATTATATTGTAAAGCATCATTTTGCAAGGTTTTTAAATTCATCTTTGGGGATAAACAGAAAACAACCGTTTTTATTCTATGTTCCGATTATTTTTGCAGGGTTTTTACCATGGGTATTTACCTTCTGTGCTGCAGTTTTTCGGGGTGTGAAGTCTTTAGTTAAAGATTTTAGAGCAGCAAAATCTTTCAGACAGATTATATCAATTGACACAAATGACAGGAAGCTTCTTGTTTTTGCATCTATCTATGCAATTTCAATATTTTTATTTTTCAGTGTATCTTCAACAAAGCTTCCAACTTATATTTTACCTTTGTTCCCCGCCATTTCCTTGATAACGGGATACTACTGGTGGGGATATATCAGGGATAATAAGTTTGAACATGGCATAAAAATTTCAACCGTTGTCTGTGCTGTATTTTTTGTATTGCTTGGAATTGGCGGAGCGGTTATTTTAAATTTTCTAACGGGAGAGAATTTGTTAATTGCACAAAGCGCGGATGGTTTCAGGATTTTGATATCATCGTGGCTTATTATAATTTCTTTAATTGCTATTTTATGTTTAATTTCAAAAAACAGGGCTCTATTATTTATCACAAATGTGATTTTGATGCTTGGAGTATCAATAATTGCTACAGGAAAGATTTTTGGATTTGTTATGACGTTCGGGCAAGATGAGCTTGAAAATTATGCAGACAGGGCGCGGATGGTTGCAGGGTCTAAACTTGTGGCTTACGGGACGGGAAGAAAATACAGCCTTTTAAATAACTGTGACGGGAAGGTGTATTATATTGTTAAACCGGATAACGGCGGATATAATGCAGTAAAAGATATAATTAAAGAGGCCAATATAGATAATACGCCCGTTTATATGATAACAAAGAAGAAGAAACATTATCCCGATGATATTCTTGAAGAGTTTACAAAGCTTCAAGACGGCAAAAAATACGATTTGTACGTACTGCAAAACGGCATAAAATAATTAAAGCACAGCAGCCTGGCAACACTCAGTTTCCGCGTTATATAGGGATTTGGATAGTGAATTCGGTGGATTTTGCTGTTGTGTCGCCTTTTTTAGCTCCGGTGCTTTCAAATGAAATTTTTCCGTTATGCTTTTCAATTATTTTTTTGCAGATTGCAAGCCCGAGGCCCGTTCCTTCGCCTACTTTTTTTGTGGTGAAGCCGGCATGGAAAATTTTCTTTTTATCCTCTTCTTTTATGCCGGAGCCGTTATCTTTGATTTTTACAAAAAGTGATTTATCCGCAATTTCTGTGGATATTGAGATTTCACCGGTATAGCCCGCTTTTTCTTCTGTTTCTTTTTCGATACTTTGAATTGCATTCATTAAAATGTTCAAAAATACTTGATTCAGCATATTCGGGTAGCAGTTTACTTTCGGGATGTCTCCGTAATTTTTTGTTAAATTAATGTTCTTTTTTAATTTATGCCTCAGAAGATTCAAGGTTAAATCCAATTCTTCATTGATATTTGCCGCCTGAAGGGTCTCTTCATCAAGGCGCACAAACCTTTTTAAGGATTGGACAAGGTTTGAAATTCTTTTAATTGCGATATTATCAATTGAATTTGTTTCTTTTAAAATTTCAAGAGTATCGTTATCAAACGGAGTATTTGAATTAAAGAAGCGTTTTAAAATCTCATTATTGGCGCAGATGCTGGCCAGAGGCGTGTTTATTTCATGAGCAACGGATGCTATCAATTGGCCTAAAGACGCCATTTTTTCGGAATTGATTAATTGAAGCTGGGTTTCTTTAAGCTTATCAAGCGCATTTTCAACCTCTTCTTTTTTATCAGTCACTTCTTTAAAAAGCATAGCCTGAGTTATGGCACTTGAAATTTGCATTGAAACACCCAAAAGAAGTTCTTTTTCAATTTCTTCAATATTTTTTTTCGGGGTGAAAATTATAAGGATTGCAATTAAGTTTCCGTTTTTCATAATTGGTAAAATTATGCGGTTTAGAGGGGTTTTAAGCGGGGAAGCTGCATTTTCGTTTTCTTTAAGACAGATTTTTGTTGAAATTTTATTATCAAAAATTTCATCTGTTGTCTGCTTGTCATATTTTAAAATTTCTCCCGAAACATCGCCCAAACCTTTAGAAGGGTAAATGTATTCAGTTATAAAAACTTCTTCATCCGGCTTTTTCTTTGCAAAAAAAGCTTTTTTTGCGCCAAAAATTATGGATAATTCTTTTAGTGCCGTATTTATTAAATCATTTAAATCAATTGTTTTAGATATGCTTGTTGAAATTCTGTTTAACAGCGCAAGCTTTACTGCTTGATTTTGCGCTTTGGAATTTGTATTTAAAAATTCTTTATTTTGAACTTTTAACTTTTCATTTTCAATTGTAAGCCGTTCCGTTAAAAGCTCTCTTGTGACATCATAAAAGTACAGGATGCGGTATTTTTTTAATGTAAATGCCTGGATTAAAAAGTATAAAAATTCTCTCTCATTTTTTTGATACATACCGTAAAGGCAGAAATTACGCTTCTGCTCAATCGCATCTTTCAGGGGAGAATTGGTTTTAAGATTTTCGCTTTCTAAAAGGTAATATTCAAAATAAAACTTGTTATCCAGTTTTTTTAAAACAGCTTCATCACTTGATTGGGTGAAACAGTCTTGAAAAACTTTTTTAAAAGCTTTATTAAAATAAACTCCATTTAGGCCCTTAAACTGGCTTTTAAAGTTATTTAAACCGGAAGTATCACCGGGTGAAAAGTCGCAAATTATAATAGGTTCTTTTAAATTATGATAAAAACTTCTTAAAACTTTGCTCATTTTTCCCCTGTAATATTTTCAAGGTCTGCTGATTAAAGCATAAAATCGTCAGAATTTTTTTTAACGTAAAGGCCTAAACCTACTGATTTATAGCAGGAATTTTCGCTTTTTAAGGTAAAGTTTTCTTTATTTAATTCGTTTAATTTCTGGCGCAATGTTTCATTTTCTGTTTTGGTTCTGATTAATTCAACCACAATTTCATCAAGACCATCCATTTTTTCATTTAAAACGCTTGCTATTCTATCCACAATATTATTTTCAAGAGCTTCAACAGTTCTTACAAATTCACTTTTCGGTGCAGCGGGAGCCATAATTTCTGCTTCCTCTTCCATAAAGTCTTGCTTTTGCACTCTCTGTTTTACTCTTTGCAAGAAATTATTATCTTTTACACTATTAATATATTCTTTTTCTGTATTCATTTTTTTAACTGCTTCTTCTACTGCACGTTTTTT
>CAQTPN010000072.1 GCA_948888345.1 uncultured bacterium
GAAAATTCAATCTTATATTCACCTTCAATTTCAACCTTATTTAAAATTTCTTCAATTTTATTTACAAATTCAAGGCTTTCATTCGGTAAAAACTGCGAACCCTGATTATTAAGGTCTTTTGTAGCATTTTTAACACTTATACCGTGAGAACTTGTAATATATTCTGCCCCGACTAAATCAAGCTTAAAGGCTAAAAATGAAGCAAGCCAGATAGGAATAGTTTGTCTTTTGGTCGGCACAAGGGTTTTAATGCCGGCGGCCGCTTGAATTCTTGCAATTAAATCAAGATAAGTTTTTGAATTATACCTTACTTCACACCCTGCAAGCTTTATTAGTTCATTATTCGGGTATTTTTCTTTTAAAACAAGTGCTTTAGCAAGAGTGGCAAGAGTTATACCTATTGTATTAATCGGAAATCTTGTATCATGCGGATAAATAATATTTTGAGGGCCTCTAATACCTGCAGTTGATACAAGAGCTTCTTTTTTATACCCTTCAAACCATTTCTTTAATTCTAACTTTTGAACCAAATCCTTGGTTAAGGTGAATGTAAATTTATCCTTATTTGTATAATCAAAAACTTTATCATTTTTAATATCTGAAGGTGTGTTTTTTTCTACCCCTTCAAGCAGCATTTTTTCTAAATTTTGCATAAAAAATCCTTTTAATAAACTCTTTTAATCCTTAAAGGCATTTTACCATAAAAGAATTTTTACTTTTTATCTTCGCTTTTTTGGGAAAGCATTTTTTTGCCGGTAACTCTTGCCATAAACCTGTAATAAGCACCTTTTAGGCCTTTTTGTTCAAGATGTTTTTTCTCAAATTCTTCAATTTCTTCTCTTGAATTTCTGTTTCCGATAGGAACACCGATTGAGGCTCTTACACAGCTTTCATTTGTAACCTCAGTTGCAGCGGCTACCGTTGTTGCCCCCAAAAGACTTCCAAGGTAGTATTTTTGGAATGTACTATTAAATAATTCCATAAAGAACTTATTTAATACAAAATTTGAAAGCTTATGAGCTATACGTTCATTGGTTACTTCTTTTGCTTTTTGTATATTTTCCCCGTTTGATTGAATTAAAACCTCATTCCTGAAATCATTTATAAAGAAATAACTTGTAATTAGAGTTACGAAGTTTCTTGATAGGGAAGCAAGTGAAGTCTGCGGATATCTCGGCGTTGTATCTGTGTTTAAGAGCTTTGTATTTACATTATTGATATATTTTAAAAACTCTTCTTTTGTAATTTTTCCGCCTTCATATTTTTTAAGCATAACGGCGCAATCTTTGTATAATTCTCCAATATCAGGAATCGGGAATGGTTCCTTCTTTTTGTTTTGCATTTTTCTAAGTTCCCTGAGCTCTTTTCCTGTAGGTATATGCAACGCTTTCTTTATAAGGTCTCCCGGAACCGTTAAAATATTTTTAACCGCCTTGAAAGGATAAGAGAGAGCATCAAGAAGGATTTTTATTTTAGTTTCTTTTATTGCGCCAAAATTGTATACTCCGTCTTTTATGCCGTAATATTTTATGCCGTCTATAATTTCAGGGTTATCATAATCTATTTTAAAATCTATACTTTTAAATTTTTGATAGTTTGAAAGTTTTGTATCCCCTTCTTTTAAAAGTCTTAAATCTGAAATATCGGCAATTTCCTGCTTTAATATCTTTTCTAAATCAGAAAAATCACCATCCGGATTTTTTGCACTCAATTCTTCTATGTATTTTTGCGCAGCATCGCTTGACGTGCGTTTAAAAGCTTTTTCAAATATTTTATTTTCGGGTATAACATGAATCAGTTTTTCCATGCTGTCATCCGTTAGTTTTTGAGCTTCAAATTCCGTAAATTTAACATTCAGAATTCTTGCATAGGCCTCTTTTATGCTGTTTGAACTTTTATCATCAAAGCCTTTTAAAAGACTTTGCAAGGTTTTTGAGTTAACAATTAAGTCCTTGCTTGAATATTTTTTATAAAGCTTTGAAATTTTATCTTCAATTGAAATTGCAAATGAATCAATTTTTGGAAATTTTGCCTTTGCGGCACCCGTTAGAAGATTAACAGCAGCAGCTACCGCAGCCGCAGCAGCAACCCTGCCCAAAGTTATCGGACTTTTATTTTTCTTTGATTTATCCGCTTCGGGGTTTAAAATGTTGTTCGATTGCTGCGGTAAAAATTCTTTAGATGCTGTTTTTTCTTTAAGCAGTGTTTCATAAGATGCGAATTTTTTGAATACTTCCGGCGTATTTTTATCTAAAATTGTATTTTTAAAACTTAAAGTGCCCTTATTCTCATTGTTTGGAGGGTCTTGAGCTGCGGCGGGGGGTATTTTTCCTTTTTGACGCTGTTTTTCGTTGTATTTCTTTGCCCCTTCAGGCGTTAGAGGCACAAGCGGGGTTTTTGATATAAGCCTTGTAATCACCTCCGCAAAAAGTGCCGAACCTGCAATTGCGGCACAGGCAAATTTCTTGCTTTTGCTTGCATAACTTGAAAAAGCCCCGAGTACGGAATATGTCATAAAAGCATTAATCCCGATACGCATAAGTTCTCTGTTTCTGCGCTTTTTACCGGCTTCTTTTGCTTCCTTTTTATCATTTTTTTCATACATTACAAGGTTATGAAAATCCATCCCGACAAAAAATGACGAAACAGCCCCGGTTGCAAGCCTGTTTAATCCTCTTTCATCCTTTGTATTATAATTCCCGATAGAGCTTTCCTTTGGAGTAGATATAATTAAATGCCTCAATTCCAGAGGATTTCCGCTTGCCTGGGCAGCACCTTTAATTTTATAATACAAATCCATTGAGGCTTTATTATCAGCCCTCTTTTTTAAAACGGGAATATTTTTCAAGGCATCAGAGGCTTTTGTACCTTTAATAAACGGTGCATTTGATAAAGCTTTTGTTCCCGCACCAAGTATATCCAAAGGAAGCTGTAATACGTCAAGAAGCCCGCTTAAAAGCTTTCCGCCCACTTTTCTGTCATAAATTATAAGGGTATTATCTTTTATTTCAATAAATCTTGAAGCATCTTTTCCTTTTAGACGCTGAAATTCTTCAATTCTGCTTTTTAAAAAATTATCCCCTATAAGAGCATCGGTTTCATTGAGGAATTTTGAATAGTCTGAAACAACAGGCCCCTGTGTCATAAAATGTTTTGCAAAAAATTTCTTTGCACCGGACATTGTTCCGCTTGCAGCTGATGCGGTTTTTGTTAAATCCATGCCTTTAAATGCAAGGTTTAAATTTTTGGATGAAAAATTACTCTTTTCTTTAAAATCAAAAGAAGATGCTCTATTGTCTTCTGCACAAGGAGAAGCACTATTTTGCCTTAAATAGTTATTAGAGTATATTTTCATCTTTCCCCGAATAGACCGATTTTTTTTATCAAACTCTTGGACACTCTTTGCGTATAAAACATGAAAAAGAAAATACTTGCTAGTTTTGTATAGTATTTTAAATTTTGTTAAAATATTTGTCTAAAGCTTAAAAATAAATTATTCTGTAAATATGTTAATCACCGGCAAGATAGTAATCGTAGATGATGAAGATATGGTAATTAAAACCCTCAAAACCTTATTAAAGATTGAGGGCTTTTCAAACGTGGATATTTTCAATGACCCGAATTCAGCACTTGAATTTATTGAAAAAAATCCATGCGACCTTATAATTTCAGATTTTATCATGCCAAAAATGAACGGTATCGAATTTTTATCAAAAGCAAAAAAAATACACCCCGATACAACTCAAATTCTTCTGACAGGATATGCCGATAAAGAAAATGCCATAAGAGCAATTAATGAGCTCGGGATTTTTAAATATATTGAAAAGCCCTGGGGAAACGATGATATTATCTTGAATATCAAAAACGGGATTGAAAGAACAAGATTAAAAGAACAGCTTAAAAATAAGATTGATGAGTTAGAGATTGCAAACAAAAAACTTGAAGAATACTCTAAATCATTAGAAGAAAAGGTTGAAGAGCGCACAAAAAGCCTCAATATTTCAAATATAAAACTAAACACAATAATTGAAAATCTTTCGGATGCCTTGATTTTATTTAATTCAAATAACAGAATTGTTCAGGTAAATGAACAGGCAAAAAGGCTCTTTTGCACAAATGAAAATGATAACCTTCTAAATAAGAATTTCTTTGAACTTATTATTAATGAAAAAAATCAAAATATTAAAAAAGATGAAAAGGTTTTAAGAGATTTTACGGTCATTAATTACAGTGAAAATAAAAAAATCCCTGTTGAAATAAATCTTGCAAAAGTGAAATTTGATAATGAAGATTTTACGGTAGCACTCATTAGAGATATCACTTTCCAGAAAGAAAATGAGCGTCTCAGGGATGATTTCATTGCAACATTAACCCATGACCTAAGGACCCCTCTGCTTGCCTCAATTAATGCTCTTGATTTTGCACTAAACGGTGAACTTGGAGAGTTAAAAGGGGAATTAAAAGAGCTTTTATCCGTTATGAAAAAAAGTTCAGAAGATATGCTGGGCTTAGTGAATGCACTTTTAGAAGTGTACAGGTATGAGGCCGGTAAATTATTCTTATGTAAAACTCATTTCAGTCTTGAAGAATTAGTCAAAGACTGTGCTTCAAAACTTTCTCCGCTTTTAATTGAGGATAATTTAAAATTTGAATTTAATTTCCCTCAAAATGAAGAACAAAATTTCATAAATGCTGATAAAAATGAAATAAGAAGGGTGATTTCAAACCTGCTTGGAAATGCTGTTAAACACAGCAAAAAAGATGGTATCATAAAAATTAATGTTTCTTATGATAAAAAAGATGTAAGAGTTGATATTGTTGATTCCGGCGAAGGTTTAAATAAAGAAGATATAGCAAAATTATTTAACCGCTTTTCTCAAGGTACAAGCAAAAAACGCTCTGCATCAACAGGTCTTGGCCTCTATCTTTCAAGGCAGATAATTGAAGCGCATAATGCAGGTATAGCCGGAGTTAATCTTCCAAATGGCGGCATTTTTGCCGAAGGTGAGATTAATAAAGGCTGCATGTTTAGTTTTATATTAAAAAATGCTGTTCTTGACAGGGTGAACCTATGATAAATACTGAAACTGCGGCACAAGATACAATAAAAATTCTCCTTGTTGAAGACCATATAATGGCAAGGATGGGAACAGCCCTTTATATTAAAAATAATCCCGAATTCGACCTTGTCGGACAGGCAGAAGACGGTATTCAGGCGATTGATTTGGCTTTGCAATTAAAACCCGATATTATTTTAATGGATATCGGCCTTCCAAAAATTGACGGTATTGAAGCCACAAAAAAAATTAAAGAAAGCGGACTTGAGGCCTCAATCTTAATGTTAACTTCCCGTGAAGATAAAGAGGATGTTTTTGCAGCACTCAGTGCAGGTGCAGACGGCTATATAATGAAGGGCTCAAGCCTTGAAACGTTGACTTCCGCCATAAAATCAGTAAGCAAAAAAGCAGGCTGGCTCGACCCTATGATTGCAAGAATTGTTCTTGGAAACATTCAAAATAACCCCGTTGAAGAAAAAAAAGAAAAACCTGAAAATAACGTATACGGCCTTACAAAAAAAGAACTTGAGGTTTTAAGCCTGTTATCCGAAGGGCTTACAAATCAGGAAATTTCCGAAACCCTTGTGATTTCTATTTCAACAACAAAAGCTCACGTCCATAACATTTTGCAGAAATTATATCTTGAAGACAGAACAAAAGCTGTAGTTAAAGCCATAAAAGAAGGGCTTGTTTAAATGCCTGCCGCGCATATTAAAAGGTTTTTTATAATATTTTTATCTCTGCTTTTTATCCCTCAAACGGCTCGCAGTATTGAATTTCCATGGACTGATTTTATAGAGCAGTATAAAGAAAGAAAACTGCAGCAAAAGCAGGAGGAAGAAGCCGAACCTATGGTGCAGACCATTCAAGAGTGGATGGAACGCGCCACCGATATAAAAATGGAGCACAGAATAGCTGAACCATATAAAGAAGAAGAAAATCCAAACCTTGTAAAAAAGCTTGAATGGCCCGTATTTTTTGAAAAGTATAATAATACACCCGGAAGCAGGGAATTTAATCTTGAAAAATTAAAAACAGATAAATCGGCACGCTCCAGAGGAGTCATAAGCCCTGACTACAAGCTTATGGCCTATACGGAATGCTATTATTACCCGTCATCAAGACGTACAACTTCAGCATTTTTTATCTATCCGCTTGATACAATGAAAGGTAAAAAGCAGCGGGTTATTGATGCAAATGTTTTTGCGGGTGCTAAGAAAAAACCCTTAATTTCAAGCACGGATGAAAACCTTAAAACCGCTCTGTTTTCAGCATTTACGGTTATTGATTGGTCAAAGGATAATAAAAAAATCCTGCTCAAAGAACAGACAGGGTCATCATATAACGGTATTTATAAAACAACCGTGTGGCTCTATTTTCTTGACGAAGATATTGAAGACATTCTGGCTGAAAAAGAGGGCGAAGCTGATATTTTAGCTTCCCGTGCCGTTCAATATGATGAATTAAATGAAATCATAAAGCAATACTGGTTTGATAAAGAGCTTTTGAATTTAAATCATTACAGATGGGATATTAAACCTCTTGGCTTTATGGCAAAAGATGAAAACATTGTGGCTGTCATTGCTTATACTTATGATGATAAAAATAAAGAACATCTTTTTCTTGGAAGCTGGGGTATAAATATTGAAACAGGAGAAATTGACTTACTGTCTGAATCTGCGGAAGATGGTTTTGAAATTTCAACCAATAGCTCCGTTCTTATCCGCCGCCTTCCTTAATAATTGCAAATTTTAAATAATGGTTTATAATATAAAGAGGAAACAGCAAGGTATTTTGCCTTACCGCTCCTTCTGCCCTAGAAGATGGTCAATACTAGGTCAATCAAGAGCCTTACGCCAAGTAAGGCTTTTAGTTTTAATTAGCTTCAAAATGATAACTGCAGTCAAATGCCACCCGTCATGCTGAACTTGTTTCAGCATCTGTTTAACAATAAGTACAGCTAATAGCTGGACCCTGAAATAAATTCAGGGTGACAGGCTTTACCGGAGTTTTGAATAATGTTTTTGTAAAAAAAGGGTGCTGAGGTTACATAAATAACAGCACCCAAAAAGTTGTTTTATCGTAAAAATTTATTTA
>CAQTPN010000073.1 GCA_948888345.1 uncultured bacterium
GAATAATTTTGTTTTGAATAGGTCTGATTATTTAAAGATTTTAATAAATCTTCAAGCCTTTTGTGCTTGCTGTTTGCCCATATTGCAACACACAGCCTGTTTTCTTTCAGGTTCATCTGCTGCATATAGTGTTCGTTTTTAAGAAAACCTTTCCTCCAAAACGCTTTGAAATTGAGCGTAAAAAGGTAAATACAATAGAGGATTAAGTATAAGAATAATAAAAATAATATAAAACTCATTTAATTATTTTAAATAAAAAGGTGTCAAAAAACCAGTTTTTTTTACGATATTTTACGATAATTTATGCTAAAATTTTTTTATGATTATATTTTTAGGACAATGTGTACAAAATTTTACTGCGGCAGTTAAATATACATTTAAAGGAAATGTTACCTTTAAAAGCGTTATTTCGCAGGCGGCTAAAATCGGTTTTGATTCTCTTGGAATCTCTTTGATGATTGTAATGATAGCATCTTCCGTTATCGCGTTACAGGTTTCAAAACAATTTCTATTAAGCGGGGCAGAAGATTATATAGGCGGTTTTTTAGGGGTGGCATTAATCAGGGAAATTGCCCCCGGGTTTGCGGCACTTGCAATAGGAGCCAGGGCCGGCACTGCAATAACTGCGCAAATAGCCAATATGAAGGTAACTTCGCAGGTTGATGCAATGAAGGTTTTAGGGGTAAATCCAATCGGATACTATTTTGCACCAAGAATAATAGCCGGTGCATTCGGGGTTATGTTTGTTGTAATACTGGCTGAATTTATAGGAGTGATGGGGGGCATGGCTGTTTCTTATTTTTCAATAAGCCTGCATCCTAACAGATATATGAATTCCGTATGGCTTATGTTTAATACAAAAGATATTTATATAAGTGTTTTAAAGGGTTTTGTTTTTGGTGCGATAATTTCAACCGTTTGTGCTACGGTTGGATATAATACAACGGGCGGCGCGAAAAATGTGGGCGATTCAACTACAAAATCTGCCATTCTTTGCACGATGTACATACTTTTTGCTGACCTTTTAATTGCATTTTTATTCTATACAAGTAATTATTAATTATCTAAAATTTCATACATTGCTTCATTAAGCGCAAGCTTTGCAGCTCTTATCGGAGCCGCAAAAGAAGTCCCCTCATATTTTTCGTTCATCGGTTCATCCGGGATGATATAACCTTCTTTTGTTGTTGTAAGGCGCATTTTACAAAAATTTTCAAGATATCCTAAAATTTCCCGTGTATTATACTCCTTATCGAGTTTCATCCCTAAAACCTTGTTATCTTTATATATCAGTGAATATGGGATATCTGCGCCGGGTTTTTCTGTTACATTAAATCCGTCTTTTAATTTTGTAATTTTATAAGTTCCTTTTTCATAATGTTTTGTAAGAGCTCTTGTGGAGGAAAAATCCGCAACTTTGCCTTCCGCATTAAGTGCGCCCGTAAATTCAGTGCTATCAGGGTCGTAAAATAATGATACCGAGTTTTTTCCTTTATTTCCGGATGAGAGAACTATCTTGGTGCCGTATGATGCTATTTCTTTAAACAGGGAAATTATTTTTTGTTCTTCACTTTCGTTTTTGAGATGTTCTTCTATCTCTTGTTTGGAAGCTTCTCTTGATAATTTTTCATGTTTTAATTTTCTTTGTGTTCCAAAAGAACAATTTATTACGGAAATTTCTTCGCCTGCTTCAAGTTTTTTAAGTATTATTTCAAGAGTTTGAATTGTTTTGTCATGATCTATACACATTCCAAAAGTATCACTGACATCTGCGTGTGCAAAATTTGCCAGCGGATTTTCTCTTTGTGCAAGAAATTCAACCAAAATGGCATGGCTCAACGCTACATTTTTTCTCATATCTAAATAAGTGTTTTTACTTTGTGAAGTATCAAGGATGGCAATATTTTTTGGCTTAATTTCGGTTTCTTTTATAAGCTTGCCTTGATTATCCAATATTCTTGCAGTTATTGTGCCGTCGGGATTTGTGCTCTTTTTAATGACCGTGTAGCATTTTCCGCTTCTCGGGTCTGTCCAAACAGTCCATTTATTTGCTTTATCATATTCGTCGGATAAAATAATCTCTCTGTCGGCGGGGTCTAACGCTTTTGGGCGTTCACTTGACGGAAATTTGATATTATGAGATGCAGCAAGATTCATGGCTCTTATTTGTTTTGCCTCTTCTTCGGTTTTATAAAGCTGAAAATCATTGCTGTGCGGTGTTGATTTTTTAATTTCCTGCCTGTTTCCCTTAAAATGTATTTGGTTTGATTTTATAAAATTTATCATCTTGCACCTTCTTGCTTTTATAAAAAGAATGCAAACGGTAAATTGCCTTAAAAATATTATTTAATTAAGTTTTCTAAACTTTTATTGCAATGCTTAAACTACCCTTTCAGGGAATGGAGAAAGTTTTGTTTTCCTTTGACAATAGAATGAAAGCAAGTTTGTTAAGGGATAATTTATGAGCAAAACTAAAGAAAGACCGAAACAAAAGCACAAAAAGGACTGTGAACGTATTTTAGAATTTCTTTTTAACGGGGAGAATCCGTTAGATGTGATTAAGTTTTATCAGGATAAAGAAGAGGTAAGGTCTAAAAAACGCTGGTTTTTTGCACAATAAAAGGCACAACGTACACTTCTGCTTTTTCATAAAACTTCGTTTTAATAAAAAGCACAAGTTTTTTAAACTTGTGCATGTCATAAAATTACGGTTTTATGCCAAAATCCGTACTACGTACGTCTTATTTTTATTAAGTTTCGCAAAACTCAACTTAATAAAAAGTGCGGTTCGCACCGCACATGTCATAAAATAAGCATAATTTACAACTGAAAGAAAACTTTTTAAATGCCGTTTTATTAAATTTTTCTGTGCATTTTTCTAAATTTAAAACAAGATAAGCTAAAAATTGAAATTTATCCTAAATTAAATAAAGATTTGGGAGATTTACCCGTTTGGTTTGTCTATTGACTTCTTCCATATTAATAAAGTTTTTTTGAGGAATTGAATTTCAGTTTAATACATTTTCTTTACAATAGTTTACAATTATTTAAAGCTTCTTTTTCTAATGAAAATGCATTAAAATTCTATTTTTGTAAAGATTTATTACAAAAGTATATACCTGATAGGCAATTTTTATATAAAAAAATACTTTATATACATGTATAAAGGTGCAAAAACGGAAAATTAAATGACGCAACAACACTTTTCAGCAGTTATATATATCGGAGATTATCTGGTAACAGGCCAGCTCAGCGATTATCAGTATGAGCTTACCGAATTATATGATGATAAAATGGTTCTGCACCGAAATACTTCAAACCAGACAAATCAAATTTTAGACAGAGAAGAAGCTGAACTTCAGGCAGTAGATGCCGAACTTGATATGAACCAGCCGCTTGATGATATTCCTGAGGACGGTGAAGAAGCTGCAAGTGCTGCTACAAGCAACATTACAACAGAGCAGCGAATTGAAGCTATGAATAAAAAACAAGAGATTCAAAACAACTATCAAAGCGAAGTAGACCAGGTGCTTGCTAATGCTCAGGTTGTCGAAGAAGATATTGATAAAAAAATAACAATGAAAGAAACCCAGATACAAGCTCTTGAAGCTGAAAAACAAACTTATGATGATTATCTGGACCAAACTGATATGGGATATTTCGGTAATTAATAATTTGTATTAATATAAAGCTTATTTTTGAATTTGTTTTGGTACAAGTCAGGTTAAGAAATTTTAACTTTTGATAAAAACCGCTTATGTCCTTCTCCTACACTTGAATTATTGATTTTGGCAAAAAAATTGATTAAAGTATTTAGAGGGGGTGCCGATATAAAGGTTAATGTGGTATAAAGTCAATTTTTCGAGGGTAAATGCTTAATCTGGAAAAAGAATTTTTTATAGACGGAATGGATGATATTCTTTGTGCAAAAATTCACAATGATTCTACAACCATTCTTCTTGTTGATGATGAAATCAATAATCTTCAGCTTTTAAAAAGGACATTTCATCGTAAATATAATATTTTAACCGCAGGAAACGGACTTGAAGGGCTGAAAGTCTTTGAAGAAAACAGAGACAAAATTTCTTTAATTGTATCTGACCACAAAATGCCTGTTATGGACGGTACGGAATTTCTTGAAAAGGTGAATGAAATCGCGCCTGACGTTATTAAAATTTTACTTACGGGATTTGCGGATGTTGAAATTTTAACGGATGCAGTTAATAAATGTAACCTGTACCAATATATGTTAAAGCCGTTTGAACCTGAAGAATTAACAAATGTTGTGGAACTCGGGATTAATAAATTTAACCTTACAAGTTCAAAAGCCGTTATTTTAAAGGATTTAAAAGAATTATTTTATAAAACGATTAAATCAATATCATCCGCTCTGGATTCAAAAGACCCCTATACGCACGGCCATTCGCTGCGTGTCACTTTATACTCCCTTATTTTAGCCAAAGAGATGGGCTTTGATGACAAACTGCTTGAAGAAATAGAAACGGCGGGACTTTTGCATGATATCGGGAAGATTGCAATTCCTCAAAATATTCTTTGTAAACCCGGAAAATTAACTGATGAAGAGTTTGCTGTTATGAAATCTCATCCAAGTAACTCTGAAAAATTAATTTTAAGTGTAAAAAAATTAGCAGGGATTTCAAGCTGGCTTAAGGCGCACCATGAAAGATGGGATGGAAAAGGCTACCCTGACGGACTTACGGGTGAACAAATACCTCTATCTTCAAGGATAGTAGCTATAGCGGATACCTACGATGCTATGACATCAACACGTTCATACAGAAAAGCACTTGACCATGAAGTAGCCATTGAAGAGATTAAAAGATGTGCAGGAAGCCAATTTGACCCGAACCTTGCAAATAAATTTATTGAGCTGCAGCAAACAATTAAAGAGGCTAAGGAAAATCCTGAAGAGTATTATTCAAAATACAGTTTCCTTCAAAAAGAAAGTAATCTAAAGATAGTATAGATTTTGCGCTTTTTTAAAAAATTGCTATAATTCTTTTATAATGAGTTTTAAAAGAATAAAACGGAGTTTTTATGTATAAAAAGAGCAGCTCAATCTTGACAATAGCTTTTAGGTCTTTTACGGGGTTTTTTGAAAATTTTTCCGTGTTTTTTAAATATATTTTGCCGCCTGTTTTGTTGCAGATACTGGCAAGCGTTATTCTCGGGATTGGTATTTTTATTATCGGCATGCAGGCAGTAAGCGGAGGCATTGGTGCTGGAACAGTATTTGGAGGCTTATTTGCCGTTGTCGGAACAGTGCTTTTGTGTAAGGCAATTTGGAGCCTTTTAATCAGAATGGGCGGACTTGTTTTAATTTCAAAACAGATTGTGGAAAATGAGCCTTTAAGGGAGCTGAAATATTATACTGAGACTTTTAAAAACAGAAGAGGATATGTAATGTATCTTCTTATAACAGGATTTTTAATTCCCTTAATACCGTTTGTATTTACATTTCCAAAAATAATGAATATAATTACCGCGATTTCTTCAGGCGCAGGATACGGAACTCAGCTATTATATGATATCGGTTTTGTATCTTTAATATTGACGGGCTTTTTTGCAATATTGGGACCGTTTTTAATTGTTACGCTGCAGTCTTTTGTGCTAAATCCGAAATTAACCCCGTGGGAATCTATTGTTAAAGGGATGAGGCTTTCCGGAAGCAAATACTTGCAAAGCTGGGGATTAATGCTGATATACGGGGTCATTATGCTTGTTATATCATTATTATTGGGTATATTTGCAAAAATAATCAGTATCGGTACGGGGATTTCTTATGATACTGTAAAAATAGCGGCTCAGCTTATATCTCAATTCTTACAAGGATACACAATACTGTGCTTTACATGGTGGTATTTAAGGCTTGAAAAAGAGGACAACAGAAGGATATAGCCGTCATTGCAAAGGAATAAAACAACTGCGGCAATTCATAACAATAGTTATTTTAAAGAACCATGTTCATCCGTACCGCCGGTTTTGATAAGTTTATATCTTTCAGCTAAAATATAAGGTTTTTTTCTTGAATGAAATTTAATTATGCCCCTGTGCCTTGCATAGGGGTAATATACTTCAATTCCGTCCAGGCCGAAGGATTTTAATTTTTTTACAAGATAATTTAAACTTAAAACAGAACAGCAGCAAGGATGTGCCAATACTGCAATCCCTCCTGCTTTATGGATTTTATCAATTGCATCTTTCGGGTGTCTTGAATGAAACAATCTTACAATATCATATTGCGTTTCAGATTTTTTCTTTGTGCAGATTGTGTTAATTTCAGGGTTTTCTATATCTATTCCATATCCTAAAATATGAATCAGGCTTGTTTGATAAAAGCAATCAAATTCAACCGCAGGAATTAAAACAGGATGATTTTTATATTTTGAATTTTTATACCCGTCAAGAGTATTGTGGTCTGAGATTGAAAAATGTTCTAAACCAAGCTCCAGTGCCTCTTCAATTAAATCATCAAATTCCCTTTTACCATCTGATGCAGCAGAATGAGTATGAAGGTTTGCCTTTTTAAAATAATCCTCTTTTTTGATATTTGAAATTCTGTCTGAAATATGTTTTTGCATAGAATTTTAATTCTTTTCAAAATCATCTACAAGATGAGTCAATTCTTTTTTGGACTTCTTTTTCTTTTTGTCTGTTTTATCATCTTCTTTTTCTTCTCTATCCAGAATATTAAATTTTTTAATTCTTGAAGCGTTTAAAAGCGCAAGAGAATCCAAGGCACTTCTTAGTTGTGCCGAGCGATCAATAAAAACATTCTCTCTTTTTTCTTCTTCAGGTTCTCTTTGACCCTGCGCGAAGTACTCTCCGCCCTGCCCCATTTTATCATCCTGAGTTTTATTTGCCATACCTGATGCATCTCCGGATTTAAAATTGAAGCCGTTCAGTCCGAGAAAACCTGTCGAACGGTTATCGACCATATTTCCCTACCTTCTTACCTTTTTTGCTTAAAACCCTAATTTTCCTCGTTTTTGTTTATTGTATAGATCGGAAGAG
>CAQTPN010000074.1 GCA_948888345.1 uncultured bacterium
TTATGACAGGAAAATTTCCGGATACGGTAATAAACAGATTAACCTTATATCATTGTATTCTTATAGATTACATAAAAAATAACCTTGAAAACATAACAAGCTCTGCCATTGCAGGCCTTTTAAAGATTGATGATTCACAGGTCAGAAAAGACATATCACTCCTTAAAAATACCGGCAAAAGCCGTGTCGGGTATAATGTTTTGGAATTAAAAAATTCAATTGAAAAAACTCTGGGCTTTGAAAGGCCGAAAAATGCTTTTATAGTAGGTGCAGGAAACCTAGGAATGGCACTTGCAAACTACAATAATTTTAAAGATTACGGATTAAATGTCATTGCCCTTTTTGATAACGATAAAAACAAAATCGGCAAAAAAATAAAAGAAAAAGAAATCCATGATGTTGAAAAGCTGCCCGAATTAGCGGCAAAATTAAATATAGAAATGGCCATTTTGACCGTACCCTTTGATATTGCGCAAAATATTGCAGACTTTCTCGTAAAATCAAATATTAAATATATATGGAACTTTTCCCCTACAGTTCTTGTTGTTCCAAAAGAAATTGAGGTTTGGAATGAAAATCTTATGGGGAATTTTTTACAGTTTTCTTATAAAATAGGTAAATAAATTAATCCGGATACCGAACACTGCCATCTTTATCATTTACATAAACATGCGGCACGCCGTCTTCTTCGTCTGCAAAATAGTCTCTGTCCATAATATAATCCCAGATAACTCCATATCTGCTTAACGGTTCAAGATGGTCTTCATAACATTCTTCTATATACTTTTCGCCCACATAGCCGTCTTTTACAGACCCTTCTCCCGCGTTATAAGCGGATAAAATCTTTTCAAAATCGCCATCATACTTATGATTTAAATACGAAAGTATCATGGCACCATGCCCTGCATTTCCGCGCATATTGTTGCGGCCAAGTTTTTTTATTTCAGTAATATCTTCTTCCGATACACCGTTTTTCTTAAACCAGCTTGCAATCCTGTCAAAATCAGCTTCTGCAATATCGGTCAATTGATACCAGCCTGTATCCCCATCTTTATTTACAACAACCTTATGTGTTTTCCAGTTTGTAAAAAAGCCTGTAGATTCCTGTTCCAAAACGCATGCCTGCAATTCAAGCGGCAATTCGCCAAGGCCGAATTTATCGTTAAATTCTTCCAAAAGTTCAATAATATTTCCGCCGTATTCAATAGAAGCGCGCCTTAAGGCAATTTCCATATCATTAAAAGCCTCTTTAACATCAGGGTTTTCTTCCAGAATTTTATTAACCTCTTCAATCTGCGCCTGCTTTGCTGCAGCAAGAAGTTCTTCTTCCGTTACAACATTATCCGTTTGAGAAGTATCGCCAAGATAAACTACATTATTTTCATCATCATAAATAAACTCTGTATCATCACACTTATTAATGCCGCTGTCATGCACTTCCTGGGTTTCAAATACAATTCTGTCCGGTTCTATAGATTTGCCTTCAAATTTATCAGAGGCCATTAAACCTTTTCCGCCCATAATTAACGCTGCCGCCCCGATTATTCCGGCAGCACCTACAGCGCATCTTTTCTTTAAAACTTGAAGTTTGCGCTGTCTCTTGCGTATTTCTCTATATTTTTTTCTTTGCTCCGGTGTCATATTTGACAAATCCGGACGCTGCTGCACTGTTGTCTTTTTTGCTTTATTTGAAGTTTTTCTTTTAGCCCCGGTCTGCCGCCCGCGTAAAATATCCTCTCCTGCGGTTTTTTTTGAAGAAAATGAAGAGCTTCTGCTGAATTCATCCTTTGCGGGAGTTCTTACAAGACGATTTTCCGCTGTTGAAGAATGACTTCCTCTAACGCGTTCATCTTTATATGCAGACCCTCTGACCCCATAGGAAATATTATAATTTCCCTTGGATATGGGCCTATAATCAATACTTCTTTCAGCTGAGCTCATTTTCTTAAATTCACTAAATTATTTTGTTATACAGATACAGTTATAAAAACATTTAATGCAATTTTCTTTACATTTATGCTAAAAAACTTGAAGTTTTATTAAGCATTCACCTCAAGTTTTTAAACCAAATATTTTTCTAAATAAAAAGCAAGAATTATACAGCTTTTTGAACCTTTCCTGCTTTAATGCAAGAGGTGCAAACTTTAATTCTTTTAACACGACCGTTAACAACAACCTTTACACTTTGAAGGTTGGGTAACTGTCTATAAATATGATGCTTGTGTGAAAATGAAAGCTTAGAAGCCTTTTTTGATTCTTTTCCGCAGCATTCGCAAACTATTGACATTATATTAATCCTTTCAATTGTATTCCGAAATTAATCTAAAATGTTCTGGCATTATTCATTTTACGACATAAACCGTAATAGTCAAGAGTCAAATTTATCAAAAGCAAATCTCTATTACTGCTGGTAAATCCAAACATCATAGCCGTCTTTCCCATAGCTTCCCGCTACACTTCTTGCAACATCCATATTTGTATAAGAACCTATTTGAAGACAATATACATTATCAACTTTTCTTATAAAAGGTGCTGTTTTTCTGGCATTCTTCATGCCGGTTTGCGCGGTTTTAGCTTCATCAAATGTCGAATATTTACCGATTAATACCTTGATATTGGCTCTTGGTGTAAGTTCTATGGGCGCATAAGCTCCTTGAACATCAACATTCAGTTCATTAGAACCATCCTGCACCTGCTGTTTTGAAGCACTATCATCCGGCTTAGGCTGCCCGCTTTGAATATTCCCTGCAGGTTTCACCTTTTGAGGCTGGCTTTCTTCTTCGCTATCAGATATATTAAACTCTTCTTCCATTGATTTTAATTTTTCAAAATGCTCAAGATTCATAACCTCATTTTTGTCTCTATCCTGCGGCAGCACACGGCTTTCAGACGGTGCGTTTTCTTCTTCCTGAATCAAAACAAGCCTTTTGTCAATGGTTCTTTTATCATTATCGTAGGTTTCAGCAAAATAGTTATCCCCTAATCCTTGATTTTCCCCATTTTTTGAAATTTCTGCCGCATTTCTGCCATATTCAATATCTATACGCTTTGCATATTTTTTAATAAAAACAACTACACAGATAAAAATTATGCAAAAGGTAACAAAAGATAATTTTAAAACCCTTCTTACCTTTTCAATACGCTTTTCCACCCTCTGCACCCTAGATGGGTTCATTTTGCTTTTCTTATAGGTAAGATAATCTGAAGATGAATTATTGTATCGCACCTAAAACACCCCTCTCACCTTTGATTTTGCAAAATTCATATCATCAATTTCATCTGTAAATTTTTCGAGAATTTCAAGCGCAAATTCTTTAATATCAATAATTCCCATCTCATTTAAAGATGAAATTTCAATAGGTGCACCCGTTTTTACAATATTTAAAGCTGTATGAATTAATGATGAAGTTATCGATTTTGTTGCAATTGAAACTGAAAGTTTTCTTCCTTCATAAAAAAGGTCATCCCCGTTTCTTTTAACCTGAATACCGCGCCCTTCAAGCACTTCTTTAATAATACATATAAAAAGCCTTTGCAAGCACACCATATTATAAAGACCGATTTCAAAGTCTTCAATAATAAAATTCAGCATCTTATCTGATTTAATGGGTTCATTATTAATAACATCCTCAATATCAACCATTTCGGATAAATCTACCCGAACCGGCCCGATAAATGCAGCAGCAGCACTCCCCTCAACGTTAAAATTCCTGTAAATCCAGTGAGGAGAAAGCTCGCGCCCTGTATATGTTATCTCTTTATCAATAAATATGCTTTTCATCATCTTTACTAATTCTTATCTTTATAATGCTTTAAAAGAAAAGTTTTATCAAGTCTTTATGTTCACTTTGTAATATTGCGTTTTTCAGCCGCTTGCAGCTTTCGCATGTCCCGCAGTGGCTTTTTTCGTCTTTTGTCCCATTATAACAGCTTTTTAAAAGACTTAAATCAACACCCAGCTCTACAGCAAGATTAATAATTTCATGCTTTAAAAGCCCCGCCAGAGGGGCAATTACTTTTACCCCGTTTAATGTTGAATATTTAAAACAATCTTCAAGTTTTTTACAAAATTCAAGTGAATTATCACTGAATGTTTCAGCTTCTTCTTTGTTTGCCCCGAAAATTAAAACTCCATAACCGAAAGCATCACAGTATGATGCCCCGACATTTAAAAATAAACCGTTTCTGTTTGGCACCCAGACGGCCTTCATGCTGTCTTTTCCGAGAGTTTCAAATTCAAGATTTTTATCATCCTTATTTAAAGCGGAATTGCTTATTTGCCCCAAAAAAGGCAGTTTTATAACCCTATGCTCAATATTATAAAACCTGCATATTTCAGAAGCTGAATTAATTTCATCCTCAAGTGCCCTTTGCCCGTAATCAAATGTTAAAGCCAGCTTAATATCATATTTTAAACGCGCGGATGCAAGACTTACAAGGGAATCAAGCCCTCCTGATAACAAAATAACCCCTTTATTATTCATCTTCTTCCCCCAAAAGCTCTTCTTCCAAAATGTTTCCGGCTTCTTCCCTGCAATAATAAGGCATATTTTCATCCTTTAAAATTTCTTTTAAAATACCCTCCCCAAGAAGATTATAAAGTGCTGTTACCGCATTCCTTGCTACTTCTTCATCATCGTCATGGAGCATATTTTTAATAAGTTCAGCCCCGCCGAAATTATTTTCTCCATCCAATTCCAAATTCATCAAAGATTCAATTGCATTAAGCCGCACCTGCGGAGAATCATCCGAAAGCGCATCTTTCAGTGCATTAAATACCCTTTTGTTATAAGGCATGCTGAATTTCCCGAGTGCCTCAATAACCCTTTCTTTTAAGAATGTAAATTTATTTAGAAAATTCTTCTTTGCCTCAAGTATGCTCAAAAACGGGTCAATTGCCCTCATATCGCCTATCAAGCCAAGTGCTACGGCGGCTGATTCTCTTACATAAACCGATTTTTCCTCTTCATCCGATACAACATTAATCAAAGATTCCACAGCGTTTTTATCTCCGATTTTACCAAGTGCTTCAGCTGCAGCCAGCCTTGTTTTATAATGCTCATTTTTATTATTCAGGCAATATAAAACAGACGGAATTGATTTTACGTCTTTATAGTTTGAAATAGCCTTTAAACAAAGTACACGAAGAGTTATATATGCGCCATATTCCTCCTCGCTAAAAGAATTTTTATCAAATTCAAGCAAAAAATCAATTAAATCATCAAGATTTTTTTTATGCCCCAAAAGATTAATTTCCCTGATTAAGGCATCCAAAAAATTCACATCCTTAATATTTTTTAAAAGGATAGAATAAATTTCGGCTAAATCATCTTTATAAAATTCTTCTTTTAAATTCGCAAAAAAGGTGGAAAAATCACCCCCGCAAGCCTCAAGGGATTCTTTAAATAAATGTAAATTTTCTTCCGCCGCTTTTATCGGGTAAGTTTTTTTCTCCATTTAAAAGCCCCAAAAATTACATCCTTTGTTTATAACAGAGTACACTAAAAATTGTAAATTTTACATTAATTGTAAACTTTTTTGACAAAATATTCCAAATATATACAAAAAACTTTGTCTTAGTGTTAAAACGTATTGGAAGCATAAAAAGACATGACTGATTTAACCTATCAACAAGTTACAGAAGAAATTAAAAACCGGCTGGATATAGTGGATGTAATATCAAAATTTGTCGTGCTTAAAAAATCCGGCCATAATTATATGGGCCTTTGCCCCTTCCACAATGAAAAAACCCCTTCTTTTACAGTTACCCCTTCAAGACAAATTTTTAAATGTTTTGGCTGCGGTGAAGGCGGAGATGTTTTATCATTTTTAATGAAAATAAACAACCAGAGCTTTACGGAAGTAATTCAAGAGCAGGCTGAAATTTTAGGGATAGAACTGCCAAAGTCCTCATCAGGCAAGGATGCCAAAGAATATAAAAAAGAAAAAGAACGTCTTTTGGAAGCTGTTAAATATTCTATGGAATTTTACCACAATAACCTTCTAAAAAATGATAAAGCCCTTGAATACCTTGAAAAAAGAGGTGTAGGTGAAGTTGCAATAGGAAGCTTTTTCTTAGGGCTTGCCCCGAATTCAAACTTCGACCTTAAAAATTATCTTAAAGATTTTGGCTACACAAACGATGAAATGTATAAAGCAGGCCTTTTATACGAAAAAAACGGCGACTTTTTAGACAGATTTAAAAACCGCCTTATAATCCCCATTATGGATGTTAATAACAACCCGATAGCCTTTGGGGCAAGAGCAATTATAGACGGGCAAAACCCTAAATATTTGAATTCGCCGGATTCTTCAATCTATAATAAAAGCTCGGTTTTATTCGGCCTGAACCGCGCAAAAGATGCCATAAAAGAGGAAGATGGCGTTATCATTATGGAGGGGTATTTTGATGTAATCTCAGCACAGGTAAACGGTGTAAAAAATGCGGTTGCCTCCTGCGGAACAGCACTAACCCCGCAGCATATCAAGCTTTTGTCCCGTTATACAACAAACAGAAGAATATACCTTGCATTTGACCAGGATAACGCCGGAAGAAAGGCAACAAAGCTGGGTGCACAGGTTATTAAAGAAATTTTCTCAGGCCTTGGAAACATCAAACAGTATGATTCAAGCTACAGCGAAACAAGGGATAATGTCTGCGAAATCCGCGTAGTATCACAGGTTGGCGGGAAAGACCCTGATGAATACATAAGAGAATTCGGCCCGGAAAGCTATAAGGAAGAAATTGCAAAAGCTCCTCTGCTGTTGGATTTTGAACTTGATATGCTCTTTAAAAATTCTCCAAAAAACCCATCAGCACAAGAAAAGAGCGAACTTGTACAACAAATAGTGTATATTTTACAAGAAATCA
>CAQTPN010000075.1 GCA_948888345.1 uncultured bacterium
TTTGTCATTGCGAGGGAGTGTCAGCGACCGCGGCAATCCACCTTTGTCATTGCGAAGGAGGCTTTGGCCGACTGCGGCAATCCAGTGTTCATTATTTCTTCTGGATTGCTTCGCTTCATTGTCGGGCTTCATTTTATTTCTGGATTGCTTCGCTTTGCTCGCAATGACAGAAGAAGAATCTGCAATGACAGCAGAGGATGTGGATTGCCACGCTCCCGCTGGCTGCTCGCAATGACAATATTCAGGTTGCAGGGATTTTCCATGCCTGAATAATCCGGCAAAAATTTTCAAGCCGGAAAACGTTCTTGCGCCGTATGCGCACAACAAATTTTCTTTCATAATTAACCTTTACGATAAACAATTAATAAACAACTTCTCTGATTTCAATATATCATACCATAGAAGCATTATCAAGGAAAATTTATATATTTGCCCCGTCTGAACCATCTTTAATGTTTTTGAAGGCTTTTTTTGCACCTTCATTTTCTTTTGCAAGCTTCATTACAAAGTCAATAGCCTCAATATCTCTGTGAATAGCCTCTTTCAAGGATAAAATCTCTTCATAGCTTAACAATTGAACATTTGCATCTATTTCGTAATCAAAAATCTTTTTAAATTTTTCCTGCGCCTCATCATCAAACCCCGGCAAACCCATTCTGTAGCCGTACCATTTATGAAACTGATGTGCCATATTGTAAATATTTATCTGACCTGTGCTTATAACAAACATAGGCGCAGTTTTAAAGGATAATTTCTTTTCTAAAACAATATTTAATACGAGTGCGTTAATACCTGTAATTGGAGTAATAAAGCCTTCCTGCTCGCCCACAAATGCTAAAAGTTTTTTAGCATACGGAATTTTGTAAACTTTTGTACCGTTTTCTTCAATATAATCCAGAAGAGAATTTGGGGTTTTTAAATTTTTTGTAACAATTTCTTTAACTTCTTTATCTAATTTTTTCTTATTTTGTTCGGTTTTTGAATTTAAAGTGAGTTTAATTCCTGCCTGTGTGTGAGTTTTTGTAGTGGAATTGTTAATTGAATATTTAACATTCCGCAGGTGTTTTTCGTATTTTTTTGCATAAAACTTCTCCTGACAGACAAAAATCCATTCAGTGATTTTTTTAATTAGATGTTCCATGATTACTCCGTTAAACATAGTTTAGCTCTGTTATTGCGAGCATAGCGAAGCAATCCAGAAGAAATTAAGAATACTGGATTGCCACACTCCCGTTGGCCGTTCGCAATGACAGCCAACGGGGTTTATAAGTGACAATCGTAAAATAATTTTTACTTATCATCCAATGCTGCAACACCGGGGAGCACTTTTCCTTCAATGAATTCTAAAGATGCGCCGCCGCCTGTTGAAACGTGGGTGAAATCTTCTGCTTTGGCAAATTTCTTTGCCGCAGAAACTGAATCACCGCCGCCGATTACAGATGTTGCACCGTTTTTAGTGGCTTCAACAATAGCTGCAAGTACCGCTTTTGTACCTTCGGCAAATTTCGGGTTTTCAAAAGCACCTACGGGTCCGTTCATAAGGATTGTTTTAGATGATTTTAAAACATCTGCAAAAGCTTTTCTTGATTCTTCGCCAGCATCAACCCCTTCAAAACCGTCAGGAATTTCATTAATTTTAACGAATTTATTTGTTCCGTTTCCTGAAAAATCATCAGCCACAAGAACATCGGTTGCCATAACAAGCTTAACACCTTTATCTGCCGCTTTTTTCTCAATTGCTTTAGCAACTTCAATCTGGTCATCTTCACAAATTGAATTTCCGATTTTGCCGCCGTTTGCTTTAACGAACGTATAAGCCATACCGCCGCCTATGATAAGGTTATCAACTTTATCGATTAAGTTTTCAAGAACGCCGATTTTAGATGATACTTTAGCACCGCCTACAACAGCTGTAAAAGGTCTTGTCGGGTTATCAAGTGCTTGCGATAAACATCTTAATTCTTTTTCCATCAAAAGTCCTGAAACAGCAGGTTTTAAAACACGTGCAAGTTTAGCGGTTGAAGTGTGGTTTCTGTGTGCTGCGCCGAATGCATCATTTACATAGAAATCGCCGAGTTTTGCAAGTTCATTTGCAAAAGTCATATCATCATCTTTTGCTTCTTCTGCTTTGTAGTATCTGATATTTTCTAAAAGTGCAACCTGACCTTCTTTAAGTTCTGCAACCATTTTAGGAGCATCTGCAACATCAGGGATGAACATTACATCTTCACCCAACACTTTTGATAAATATTTTGCAACGGGCGCAAGAGTAAATTCAGGGTTCTTTTCGCCTTTTGGTCTGCCTAAGTGAGCCATAAGGATAATTTTTGCCCCTTTATCTTTAAGGTAGTTTAAAGTAGGTATAATAGCCTGAATTCTTGTATCATCGGTTACATTTTTGTCAGCGTCCAAAGGTACATTGATATCAACACGTACAAGTGCTTTTTTACCTTTAATGTCGCCCAAATCTTTGATTGATTTTTTCATAATGATAATCTCTCCTTTTTAAAAGTGTCCGTTTGAAATTATTATATTAAAAAGAAAGCTAATCTTCAATTTTTAAATTTTCTCATCTTCAAGGTTTTTTAAATATTCTGTTAAGATTTAAACCTGGTTCTTTTACGATATATTCTAAATCCAAATTTATTTTCTGGATTGCTTCGCTATGCTCGCAATGACGTAGTTAAATTTTAATAATCAAAAACAGTGAATGAATGATTTTAAAACTCAATTGTGTCATTGCGAGCATAGCGAAGCAATCCAGAAGAGCCTATTTTGCCATGCCTGCTGCAATGCCGGCTGCTAAAATGATAAAAATACCAAGGATAAATCCTAAAACGGCACCAACTATTAAAAGAATAACCCCCGCTTTTACCCAGGTTTTTTGCACGTTTTCAAAATGTTCAATACTGTCCCATTTTTTGTTTTGCCATGCCCATTCATTTCCCTTCAGGCCAAACCAAATACTGCAGCCAAGAGGAGCCAAAGCCCCAATTACAGGGATAAAAGCAAGAATGGATGCTGCGAATATAACAAATGTAATATAGGTATTGTTTCCAATGCCCCAAATCCAGTTTAATAAAAATGCGCCCCAGTTGAATTTTTTAGCCAAAGCTTCAGGCATTTGAGCATTAGCACCTTCGCCTGAATTGTTTACAAAATTTTGTACTTCATCTGACATAAATTTTCCTCTTTCCTTTGAAATTATTTAACTGTTGGTTTATAAAATTTATATGCCGTAAATGCTGCTTTCATAATTTCTTTAAAATCAGCATTATTGTTTATTGATTTATCAAGAGTGAATTCCCCTAAAAGCTCATTATTTTTAGAACTATATATTTTTGTTCTTGGCAGTTCTGTTCTTTTAGAATAAGACTTTCCCGGGTATTTTTTCATTCTCTCAAGTGCGGCTGCTGTTGCTGCCATATCAAACATATCCTTTTTTTCGCCGAATGAGCATCCCGCCCAGTCGTCCGGCAGAATATAGAATTTGTTTTCATTTTTTTCAATTTTACGGGATTCAAAGTATAAAGAATTGTAGCCTATCACTATATCTCCGATTTTTTCAAGTGTAGGTGATGTTTTTGAAGGAGACGTTTTTATTTCCTTAGTTATAATGGATGCAAAAGAAAAAGCCAAAGCTAAAACAATTGACAGGTAAATTATGGGCAGAATAATTATTTTTAAAACAACAAATATAATTGTTTGAATATCCTGAGAATGTCTGAATTTTTCATCACTTTCCCATTTTTTGTTTTTATATGCCCATTCATTCCCTTTTAACCCGCAGATTATAGCATAAGAAAGCCCTGCGGGGGTTAAACCCAAAAGAAATATCCATAAGGTTTGATAAGATTTATTGAATAAACCCCAAATCCAGGTGCCAAAAAACGCTCCCCAGTTGAAGGTTTTTGTAAAATCGTAAGGATATTTTCCCGTTATTATTCCTTTTTTACAAAGCAAAAATAATCCTAAAATAAAATTAATTAGTGAAAATATGCAAAATAAAGGAAAAGACAGGAACATTATACCTGTACTTAATATGAATATGGCTGAAATTATTGAATTAGCGCAAGTATTAGTTTTGCCGTTAATATCATTTAAACGCCTTATAACATTTGAAATAAAAATAAATAAGCAAACTGCTAAAACCAAGACATACCAAACTTTTAATAAAACAGGCATACCTGAAAAAAGTCCGGCATAATTAAAAGCATCTTCCATGGTTTCCATGCTTGATAATAAAGACCAGTTAACAGGAATTGTTGTGATTGTACTTATTATGTTTATAAAAAGAATATTTATAAAATAATCCCGTCTTCCTATAATACCGTCAAATCCAATAAATTTGGTATTTAATCTTAATTCTTCCACAAGGATATTCCTTTATTCCGTATTTGCTTTAAACTTATGATATATGTAGCTATGCACTTACAAGGCTTGTTTGTTCAATAATTTTTCTTATATAAGAACCATAGCCGTTATTTTTGTATTTTTGGCTTAATTTTAATAGCTGTGTGCTGTTAATGTAGCCCATTCTGTAAGCTACTTCTTCAATACAGGCTATTTTCATGCCGGTATTAATTTCCATTGATTGAACAAAATTGCTTGCTTGAAGAAGGCTTTCAAAAGTTCCCGTATCAAGCCATGCAAAGCCTCTGCCAAGAATTTCAACATCCAAGGTTTTGTGCTGCAGATAAATATTATTTAAATCCGTGATTTCCAGTTCGCCTCTCTCTGAAGGTTTTAGAGTTTTAGCGAATTCCACAACATGGTTATCATAGAAGTAAAGCCCTGTCACAGCATAATTTGATTTTGGGTTTTCAGGTTTTTCTTCAATTGAAACGGCTTTATTATTTTTATCAAATTCCACCACACCAAACCTTTGCGGGTCATTTACCTGATACCCAAAAACGGTTGCCCCGCTTGTCTTTTGACCAACAGCTTTTAACATTGATGAAAATCCGAACCCGTGGAAAATATTATCTCCTAAAATTAAGGCAACAGGAGAATTTTGAATGAAATCTTCCGCAATTAAAAAACTGTCTGCTATTCCTCTAGTTTCGGTTTGTACAGCGTAAGAAAATTTTATTCCAAGTTCTGACCCGTCTCCTAAAACTTTCCGGAAATTTCCTAAATCCATCGGGTTTGAAATGATTAAAATATCCTTAATTCCTGCAAGCATAAGGGTTGTAATCGGATAGTAAACCATAGGTTTATCATAAACCGGAAGCAATATCTTTGAAATAGGCAAACTTGCGGGATATAGTCTGCTTCCTGCTCCGCCTGCAAGGATTATACCCTTCATAATACCGCCTTTCTGCTGAAGTTTTCTTCTGTTTTTTGGACAGGGTTTAATGTTTTTAATGTTTTTTCCCATTCATTGGCATTTTTTATAGAAACTTCAAGCGGGGTTTTTGCTTCCCAGTGGAGAATTGTCTTTGCAAGCTCAGGTTTTGCAATTAATTTTGCGGGGTCGCCTTCGCGTCTTTCGCACTCTTCAAGAGGAATTTTAGCATCAATAGCTTTTTCAACCGCAGAAAATATTTCTTTTACGCTCTGGCCGTCTCCTGTGCCAAGGTTTATGATTGTGCTTGTATTTTCTTTTAAGTATTCATAAGCTAAAGTGTGTGCCCTTGCTAAATCACAAACGTCTATATAGTCTCTGACGCAAGTGCCGTCTTTTGTATTATAGTTTGTTCCGAAAAGTTTAAATACCTTTTCTTCATTGGCTTTTAAAATGTTTGGGACAAGGTGCGTTTCTGTGTCATGCCATTCGCCTGTAATGCTGCCGCTATCCGCACCTATAACATTAAAATACCTGAATATTGTATATTTCAAGCCGTATGCTTTAGCATAATCTTTAATTGCAAATTCCATTGCAAGTTTTGTATTGCCGTAAGGATTCACGGGTTTTTGCGGGTGTTTTTCATCAATCGGAACATACTCCGGTTCGCCGTAAGTAGCACAGGTGGAAGAAAATACTATTTTTTTAACATTATTTTCAACCATAGCGTTTAAAAGATTTATCGAGCCTATAACGTTGTTGTTATAATACTTTTTAGGGTCAATAACACTTTCATTTACAAGTGCATCAGCTGCAAAATGGATAACGCAGTCAATTTTATATGTATTAAAAAGCACATTTAAAGCGTAGCTATCTCTTATATCGGCATTTATAAAATCAATGAAATTACCTTTAACATCTTCTTTTGATGCAAAATCTTGCAGTCTTTCAATGATTTGGTTATGTCCGGTTGAAAGATTATCTAAAACTACAACATCGTATCCTGATTTTATAAAGTCTACAACACAGTGAGAGCCTATGTACCCTGCGCCGCCTGTAATAAGTATCATAATTTTTCCTTATTTTTTAAGCCTATTCTTTATTTGCAAGTTTTTCTCTTACTTTTTGTTCAATTTCTTTTAAAATTTCAGGGTGTTCATCCAGAAATTCTTTTGATTTATCACGGCCCTGGCCCAGTTTTTCTTCATTGTAGCTAAACCACGCGCCGGCTTTTTTTACAATTTCCATATTAACTGCAACATCTAAAATGTTTCCTAATGCGCAGATGCCTTTTCCGTAAATTAAATCAAATTCGGCCATTCTGAAAGGCGGTGCAACTTTATTTTTAACAACCTTTACTTTTACTCTTTTTCCGATGTCTTCACCGTCTTTATTTTTAACGGCTTCGGATGTTCCTCTTATGTCAATACGAACTGAAGCGTAATATTTTAAAGCGTTACCGCCGGTTGTTGTTTCAGGATTACCGTACATAACGCCGATTTTCTGTCTTAACTGGTTAATGAAAATAAC
>CAQTPN010000076.1 GCA_948888345.1 uncultured bacterium
CATCTAAATTGTTGTTAATGATTGTAGTATCTACGCTTCTTACCTTCATAAACTTCTTTTAAAAAATAATCACAAGAAATATAACGTTGCTGAAAAAAAATAATTGCTAGCATGAGGCTATTTTTTAAACAAAAATTTACATTTTGCATTCTCAAGAGTGTAATTCTAACACCATTAAACTTTTTTATCAATTAATTCTTAAGAATTATGTAGTTTTCGCATAGTACTGTTATTTGCTACTATTCTATCGGGGGAGTTATTTTTAAATTGTGTTGTTTTAAATTATTGATGAAAAGGAAATAAAAAGACTATTAACAAAGGACTTAAACTATTATGAAACCATCATCATATACATTTTGCAGTGCTTATTTACTTGGTTTGTGGGTGCTTTTTTCTATGTTGACATTTTTTATTCTTGATTAATTGAATTAATATCATTTGATATAGCGGCTTTTAATTCTTCAATGCAGCTGAACTTTCTTTCTTCTCTCAGGGGTTTTTTAAAATAAACTCTTAGATTTTGCCCGTAAATATCTTTATCGAAATTCAGGATATGTACTTCTAAAACAGGATTATTGGAATTATTAATTGTGGGTTTTACTCCCCAGTTTATAAGGGCTTTATACTTAATTTTATCATATTCGGCCATTCCGAAATAAACACCGTAAGGAGGGCGCACAATATTTTCGGGCCATTTTATATTAGCAGTGTTAAACCCCAGTTTTCTTGCAAGACCAAGCCCTTTTATAACTTCTCCTTCAATGTTAAAATCGTATCCTAAAAGCATATTTGCCTCTTTTATATAGGCCCGCTCAATAAATTTTTTAATATTTGTGCTTGAAACAAGCGCATTATTCATACGCATCTTTTCAATTTCTATATATTTATATCCAAGATATTCATTGTTTCTTAAAAATTCGCTGTTTCCCTGCATTTCATTCGTATTTTTTGCGCCGAAAGTATGATTAAATCCTGTAATTATATATTTAGGGTTAAAATTTTTTATTAAAATATTTAAATATTCTTTTGCGCTGATATTTTTATATTCTTCAAAATCAAGTATATAAGCACAGTCAAGCCCTATATCCTTAAACATTTTAATTCTGTCCCCGGGGGTTTGAATATTTATATTTTTTTTAGGGTCAAAATATCCGCGCGGTGCTTTTTTAAAGCTTATAACAGCACTTTGCCCCTCTTCTTTTTTTGCAAAATCAACGGCAGTTTTAAGAATTTTCTTATGTGCAATGTGCACTCCGTCAAAAAAGCCTAAAGCTATGCTTGTAAAATGATTAAAATCTGCAGCATTTGATAATTGAACTTTTGAATTTAGTATATTCATAATTACTGCTTTGCCTGAGGTTTATTCTGCCGTTTGTTTTTTTGATTTTTATTTTTGCCTTTGCTTAAACTGTTCAGGTCATTTTTTTGCTGTAATCTTCGAACCGATAATACATCGGGGATGGTTTGAATGTTTAGAATTACCTTTTTTAATGTCTCAATATCTGATAATTCAACCCCGATATCCATAATGCCGAATTTTTTGGATTTTAAATAACTGTTCGCATAGGCTATATTTGTATTGGTATCTGCAATTTTTATTAAAATATCTTTTAAAATGCCGACCCTATCTTGAGATTCTATCCTTAAATGCGCAATATATGTAGCTGATGATACATTATCCGCCCATTTTATATCCATCATTCTCTCAGGGATAATATCAAATAAACATTTGCAATCAAGCCTGTGAACCGTTACGCCCTTTGATTTTGTAACAACGCCTACAATGGGTTCCCCGGGTATTGGAGAACAGCATTTTGCAAGGCTCCACAGCATCCCTTCTAAGCCGATGATGTCATTTTTCTTATTGTTTTTTCTGCTTTTTGAATGTTCTTTTTCTTCAATATTTTCTAAAGGTTTATTTTCAGGCTTTTTAAGCTTGTTTAAAACCTTATGAATTGTAGTTTCGCCGTATCCGAGTGCCGCAAATAAATCAGGTGCGCTTTTATAATTCATCTCTCTTGCGCAGCGGTCTATTTCGCCGGTTTTTAAATATTCATCAAATACGGCTTTTGTTAAATTTGTTTCAAGGGCAGATTTTCCAATTTCAATATTATCTTCCCTCTTATATTTTTTAAACCACAGGCGTATTTTTGAAATCGCGCTTTTTGTAACTACAAAATTCAGCCAGTCAATTTTTGGCATAAATTGTTTTGAAGTTAAAATTTCAACAATATCCCCGTTTTGAAGCTTTGTATCCAAAGGAACAATTCTTCCGTTTATAAGAGCACCGACCGTTCTGTGACCGACTTCTGTATGGATTCTGTATGCAAAATCAACCGGGGTGGAATTAGCGGGTAAATCTACAACATCTCCTGCCGGAGTAAAAGCAAAAACCTGGTCTGCAAATAAATCTAATTTAACGCTTTCAACAAATTCTTTGGCATCTGAGGTATCTTTATCAATTTCAACAAGTTTTCTCATCCAGTTAAATTGAATGTCATTTTTGTCTTCAGCCTTAACAGAACCTGATTCTTTATACCTCCAGTGCGCAGCAACCCCGTATTCCGCAACATCATGCATTTCTTTTGTTCTGATTTGAATTTCAAAAGGTTTATTTTTTGACCCGATAACAGATGTATGCAAAGAGCGGTACAAATTTCCTTTAGGCATTGCAATATAATCTTTAAAACGCCCGGGGATAGGCTTAAATTGGGAGTGAATAATACCGAGAACATTATAACAGGCTCTGATATCATCAACGATAACTCTTATTGCAGTAATATCATAAAGTTCATCAAAAGAAACATTCTGGCGTTTCATTTTGTTATAAATGCTGTAATAATGCTTTGCTCTGCCGTATATTGTGGCATGAATTCCCGCATCTTTTAGACTGTTTGAAATCGTTTCTATTAAGGATGATACCACTTTATCTCTGTCATGCTTTGTTTGAGCTACAAGCTTTGCAATTTCATAATACTTTTCAGGATTAATGTAGCGGAGAGATAAATCTTCAAGCTCTGCTTTAATTTTTCCGATACCTAAACGATTTGCAAGGGGGGCAAAAATATCAAGTGTTTCTTGTGCGATGCGTTTTTGTTTATTTGCAGCCATATAATTAAGTGTGCGCATATTATGAAGACGGTCTGCAAGCTTTAAAAAGATTATGCGGACATCTTCAGCCATTGCAATAAACATTCTGCGGAAGTTTTCCGCCTGTCGTTCTTCTTTTGATTTGAATTGATATTTTCCAAGTTTTGTAACACCGTTTACAAGCTTTAATACATCAGGGCCGAAATTATTTTCAATTTCTTCAGGCTTTGTATCCGTATCTTCCAGAATATCATGTAAAAATGCCGCTATTATTGTATTTGTATCAAGCCTTAATTCTGTTAATATTTTTGCAACTTCAATCGGGTGAATTATATAAGGCTCTTCAGATATCCTGTACTGCCCCTCATGTAATCTGGAAGCAAAAAGATAGGCATGTTCTATCTTTTCAATATCTTCCATCCCTCTGTTTTGAGAAATCAATATTTCTTTTAATTCATTAAACAGCATCAAATATGACATAGATTAATTTTACACCTTTTTTATGATATTTCAATCTTCTATTTATATTAAAATATTTAAATGGATATTGATGAGCTTAAAAAACTGATATCAGCCTCACGGGACGGATATAAATTAAGAATAAAAGTTTCTGCCAATTCTAAGAAAAACAGTTTTGAATTTTTAAATGACGATTCTGATAATATTCTTAAAGTTAAAATTAATAAACCGGCGGTTGATGGTAAGGCTAATAAAGCAGTTATAGAATATCTTTCGGAAATTTTTAATGTGCCGAAAAGCAATATTACAATTTTAAACGGCGAAAAATCATCTCAAAAATGCTTGCTAATCAGGGCTAAAAATAATATAATCTAAGCAAGGAATGTTTAAAGCAGTGCGGTACTTTTTTAATAACTTTTGTAAAAAAATGATAAGCTTTTGTAACAAAAATTTAAAAAAGTGTCAATATTTTATTCTCTTTATACTTAAAATATACAAGTGTGAAAATTAAAATCTAATTTTAGAAGGTTTAAACAGGAAAAGTGAATTTCAAAGAGTCGGAAAATAAACCTGCAAATAATAAGAGGTCAAATAAAGAAGAAAACCGGAACGAAGTAAAAATTAATTCCGTATTTTCTAACCCCATTAATTCTAAAGTCCAGGCGCATACAAGCACAAGCGCAAACAGGCTTTACGGGGGATATTCAAACCAGAATTATACAAAGCAGCTAAATATTAATTATCAGGAAATCCTAAAGTTTATAAATGATGCGTTTTCAAGCAAAAATGAACTTGGACAGCTGTTTTATTCTATTCATAATATCTTATCCACAAGAATGCAGATAAATTGCTCAGCATTAGGGCTTGTAAATAAACAGTCAAAATGTGTAAATATTAAGCTTGTTGATAAAGTGGGTTCAACCTATTCAAGCAAAATAATGCTGTCTGATGCGGAAAATCCTATTGTAAAATGCGTTCAAACTAAAAAAATGCAAAGAACTCAGGATGTAAATTTCTTGAGTGCATCATATTTAAACAGTTCGGCTATGCTTTTATTTCCGCTGGTTGCTGTGGATGAATGCCTTGGCGTTTATGCAGTCGGTGATTTCAGGTCGGATATGTATACAGAGCTTTACCAGTTTATCGGAAATGCTATGGGGCTTTTTGCTCAAAATATTAATCTTCTTGAAATGGTTGAGAAAAATTCCGATACCGATACATTAACCGGTCTTGCAAACCACAAACACCTTCAGGAGGAATTATCAAAACAGATACAGCTTGCGGAAAAAGCTAATTCACAGTTATCAATTTGCATTTTTGATATTTCAAATATCTCTCAAATAAATAGGGAATTAGGCCATGCTAAAGGCGATGAAATTATTAAAACCGTAGCGCACAAAATTAAACAAAGTATTAGAAATACTGATTTTGCAGGCAGATACGGCGGGGATGAAATCGCAGTATTGATGCCCAACACCCCTCTTGAAGAAGCAAAATATATAGCTGAATATTTATCTTATACGCTATCTTGCGTTATTGTGGATGCCGTAGGCCCTATTAAAGTAAGTGCCGGTATTGCAGCCTATCCTCTGGCTTCCAAAAATCAGGAAAAACTCCTTGTTTTAGCTGAACAAGCCATGTATATTTCAAAAAGTAAATCGTACGAATCAGGCAACTGCATAGTTGTTACAAGCGAAGATTATAATTTCTGGGATGATGAAGCATTAAAATGCTTTGCTGAAGTTTTAACCAAAAAGCACGCTGAAATAGGTGTAGATTTTGAAGAAGAGCTTATAAGCAAGTTCCATAACGAAAAAATTATTTCAAATAAACACCTTCTTGATGTTGTAACCTCTCTTGCAAGCACAATTGATGCAAAAGACCCGTATACAAAAGGCCATTCAACCTTTGTATCAAGGTATTCTGAAGCCCTTGCAAGAGCCGTAAGGCTTCCTGAGGCTGAAGTTGAACGTATTAAGCTGGGTGCCCTCCTTCATGATATAGGAAAAATCGGCATCCCTGAAAATGTTCTTAAAAAACCCAGTATGTTGAATGATGATGAATGGGAAATTATGAAGCAGCACCCTGTAATCGGGGCTGAAAAGGTTCTGGCACCGAATGAATCATTAAGAGATTTAATCCCTATGGTTAAATTTCACCATGAGCATTATGATGGCACCGGATACCCGTTTGGCTTAAAAGGAGATGAAATTCCGCTTTCTGCAAGGATAGTATCGATAGCAGACGCTTATCATGCTCTTGTATCCGACAGGCCCTACAGAAAAGGTCTCGGTGTTGAAAAAGCCTGCGAAATTTTGAAACTTGGTGCCGGTGTTCAATGGGACAGAGAACTTGTAAGACAATTTATTGTTATTGCCCCCTCCCTTTCAACAGAAGTTTAATTATTGTTCCACATAATAATAATCAAGTGCAGCATTGATATCTAATTTTTTTGCTCCGTGCTTGAAAATCTTTGATTTATAAAGCCCCAGGCGTGCAAGGAAATACTTAATGCTTACATTGAGCACCCCGAAGCCGTATTTTGTCGAGCGTTTAAAATTAATGGAACTTGCCTCGGGGAAATATTTTGTAGGGCATGAAATTTCCCCTATGCTGTATCCGTAATAATAAATGAGTGCAAGCATCTCATTGTCAAATATAAAATCATTATCACACTCTGCTAAAGGCAAATTTTGCAAAATCTCTTTAGAAAAAGCTCGAAAGCCTGTATGGTATTCCGATAATTTCTGCCCCAAAAATAAATTTTGGAAAAATGTTAAAAATTTATTTGCTAAAAATTTATATAATGGCATGCCGCCTTTAAGCGCGCCATTATTCAGCATTCTTGATGCTATAACCGCATCATATTCATTAAATGCAATCATGGAAGCCATAGCGGGAATTAATTTCGGTGTGTATTGATAATCCGGATGAAGCATAATAACAATATCGGCATTTTCCTTTAATGCTGCCGTGTAGCAGGATTTTTGATTTCCTCCGTAACCCTTATTTTCATTGTGAACAATGGTTGTGATGTTAAGCTTTTTGGATATATCTTTTGTGTTATCTAAAGAATTATCATCCACCAAAATTACCTTATCAACAAAATCTTTATAAATCTCGTTATAAGTTACTTCAAGAGTCTTTTCCGCATTATATGCAGGCATTATTACTACTATTTTCTTCCCGTTTATCATAAAAATAATCTTAACTAATAAATAAGCTGATAGCAAAAAGTTT
>CAQTPN010000077.1 GCA_948888345.1 uncultured bacterium
TAAGGGCAAAAGTTAATCCGGCCCTCCGTGAAGGAATTCTTCAAAGGGTAGCCTTTACGGTTTTTGAAATCGCAAAACAGGCTGTTGTAAAAAAGATGCCGCAGGAACAGATAATTCCCCTTGTGGAACATCATGTAAATACCTGCTTTAAACAGGCAATTGAAGATTTAAAATCAAAAGGCCAGATTGATGAACAGGTATCAGATAATGTTTTACACCAATCAAATATTGATACAATGGCAAAAACCGAGGTTGAGCAGGAAACAGTGGGTGCCACAATGTCTGATGCAAAAATTTTAAAACTCGCCTCCCTCGCGCTTTTAATTAAAAATTTCCCTCAAGAAAAAATAAAGAATATAATTTCAAAATTCAATAAACCTGAAGCGCAGGTTTTAATTCAATACCTTAAAATGCCCGATTTGGATTCAAAAGTGGATGCAGATATCACGGCAAGATGCATTGAAGAGATTAGAAGAACTCTTCCTGAACCTAAAACCATAACCTTTGACAGGTGTTTTAGAAAATTGTGTAAAATTGTTAAAAATTCGGACAAAAAGACTGTCCTTAATGCTATAGAAGATGAAAGGCCTGCCATTAAAGATTTTGTGCTTTCGGTCTACACAAAAGAAGAAGCCTTTATTCCTGCGCGTGTGGCTGCGGTTATCTGTAAACATATAGAAGAAAAAATTACTTTATGATTATAAAAAGAAGAACAACGCCAAAAGAACCTGAAATAGTTCAAATTGAGGATATGGAAGAGGCCATAGCGGATACTCCTGCACCCGTAGTTGAAGAAATGCCCGTACAGGAAGAATCCAAAGAAGAAATATCTGTTCAAAATTTAGTAAAAGAAGTGCCCGAAACAGATATAAAAGAAGAAGAAAATAAAATAGAAGCACCTCCCATACAAGCTTCTGCTCCTGTTCCTCCTCCTGTTGTTGAAGAAGTTTTGACTCCTGAAATGGAGCTTCAAAAAAAACTGGATGAAATTGAAAAAATAGATATTACAAGCCTTGAATTCAAAGAAAGGTTTGAACGCCGCCGCGGAGAACGCCGCAGAGGATATAGAAGAATAGATGAGAGAACCCTTGTCTCCCGTGCACAGGAAGAAGCGCAGAGTATAAGGGAAATTGCCGCAAAAGAAGGGTATAAAACAGGAATTGAAGAAGCTCATAAAGAGCTTGAAAATTTAAAAGCATCCCTTGCTGAATTTTTGGGTTCAAAAAAAGAGGCCTACGATGCAATTTCAGATGATATGCTTGAACTATCCCTTGAAATAGCTAAAAAAATAATTAAAAAAGAGGTAGAGCTTTCAAGCGATGTTTTAAAAGGTGTTTTAGCGGAAGTGTTTGACGAAGTTTCATCAAATGAAGAAAAGATAACAATAAAAGTAGCCCCTGATGAGGTTGAATTTGCGCGCGCTTCAATGCCCGAGGTATTAAAAAATTCCGTAATTGATGCAAAAATTGTAATAGTTGCTGATGAAGCGGTTGAAAAAGGAAGCTGTGTTGTAATAACCTCAAACGGTGTTATAGACGCGAATTTTTCAACTCAGCTTTCAATAATACAAAATGCCTTCGGTATATATAAAGGAGGCAACTAATGGCGCAGGCAAAAGGAGGACAGGCAAATAACCCGATTTCAGAAATTGCGCTTGCGATATTTGTAATCGTCCTCATTTTGATTTTGTTAATGGAGATGCCAAACTGGGTTATAAACCTTTCCATATCATTGAATATAACCCTTGGGATTATACTTTTAATGATATCTCTGTATGTGCAAAAGCCTCTTGAACTTGCTGCATTTCCTTCAATTATTCTTATCGGTACGATGTTCAGGCTGGTTTTATCAATTGCATCCACCCGTCTTATCCTTGCAAAAGGGGATGCAGGGCAGGTTGTTGAAGCATTCGGCCAGTTTGTAACGGGCGGAAATATGATAGTTGGCGGTGTTATATTTTTGATTATCACGGTTGTTCAGTTTATGGTAATCACAAAAGGTGCGGAACGTATCGCCGAGGTTTCAGCCCGTTTTGCTCTTGATGCTATGCCCGGTAAACAGATGACAATCGATGCCGATTTTAACGCAGGGCTTATTTCTCCCGAAGAAGCCGTTAAACGCCGCGAGGACCTCCAGAGAGAATCTTCTCTTTTCGGTTCAATGGATGGTGCTATGAAATTCGTTAAGGGAGATACAATAGCAGGTATTATTATTACCGTTATAAATATTCTTGGCGGTTTAATTATAGGTGTTGCAATGAATCAGATGCCGATGGCGGATGCTGTTTCAAAATACACAGTCTTAACAATCGGTGACGGTCTGTGTTCTCAGGTGCCCTCCCTTCTGATGTCAATCTCATCCGGTATCGTGATGACCCGTTCTACTGCAGCATCTACCTCATTAGGTAAGGATGTTTCGGCACAGATTTTATCAAAACCCCAGAGCTTATTCTTTGCTTGCGGCTTTTTAATGTTAATTGCCTTCTCCTCCCCTATCACGGGGCTTCCATGGTGGCCTTTTGTATTGTTTACAATAGTTATCGCCGTTGCAGCCTTCTCTGTTCTTGTAAATCAGGATGTTCAGCAGCAATTAGGGCAATTGGATGCTGTTAAACAGAATATGCAGGACCTTGTTAACCCGAATAAAATGTATGAACGTTTGGGCGTGGATGTTTTAAGTTTACAGGTTGGTGCAGGTCTTTTAGTAATTGCAGACCCTGACCAGGACGGGCAATTGCTTGCAAAAATTGCTGCACTCCGCCAGAGAGTAACGGATGAGCTCGGCTACATTATTCCTAATATAAGGATTATGGACTCTTCAGCCATTGCGGATAATGAATATTTAATTGCAATCCGTTCAAATACTGTTGCAACAGGCATGGTATACCCGGGGAAATTTATGGTAATTGCAGACCAATGGGAAGCTTTAGGCAAAAAGGTTCCTGATAATGTTATAGTGTCGGTTGACCCTACGTATCAATCGCAAGCTTATTGGATTGACGGGCAATATATTAATAAAAACGACAGGATAACAGCTGTTGATTCTGTTGATGTTATTGTAACCCACCTGCAGGATTGTGTTAGAAAATATGTTGATGAGGTTATGACAAAAACTGATGTCTTAAAACTTATGGAGCTTGTAAAATCTCAAGACCCGACCTTAGTCAACGACCTTGTGCCTACAATTATTTCAACATCAGATTTAAGAAAAATCTTTGTAAATCTTATAAGAGAAAAAGTTTCGATAAAAGATATTATTTTTATATTTGAGCGTCTTTGCGATTATGCAAGGTTTTCAAAAGAGCCGGATATCCTATCCGAAAGGCTTCGCGCCGCTTTGGGCCGCCAGATTTGTCTTGCAAATTCAAACAGGGATAAGGTTTTATACGCACTCACGCTGTCAAGCGAATGGGAAAAAACCCTTGATGATTCCTGTCAGAGAACTGAACTGGGGACAATGTTCCTTCTAAACCCGATGCAGGTGCAGGAGTTGATTGAAACTACCGCAAATACACTGATGAAAGCCCATCAAGCAGTGGGTGTGCAGCCTGTAATTCTCTGTTCGCCAAGAATCCGCCTGCCTTTGTATCAAATGCTTGAACGCCATATCCCGACAATTGTTGTAATTTCATATTCTGAATTAATCACAGACATCCGCGTAGAAGCCATCGATACAATCGGCGAAGGGTATTAAAATTGATTTAAAAAAGACCTTTTAAAATTTTAAAAGGTCTTTTATTATAGAATGCAAAGCTTTTTGATTAACGCATAGTTGGTTTAGCGGCATCAATGGCTTTTGAATCTTTTGTTGCAGGGGTAACAACCTTGGTTTGCGCTACGCCGTCAGCACTAATTGCAGACATTTCCTTACCTTTTGTTGTAGGTAATGTTGCTATTTTGCCATCGTAATTTAATGCTGCAGAAAGACCGTCGGGTGCAAGTGTAACATTCTTTCTGATTTGTGCTTCAAGAGATTCAGGGAATAAATCTTTCATTTCTCCTGTTGCGATTTTTACCATAGTGTCGGTAAAATCTGTTCCGTTGCCGACATCGCAGAACTGACCGCCTTTAGGAATAACATCAAGCACGCCTCTTTTGCCTGCAGGGTCTAATACACCAACGGTAATATGCCACTTATCAACGCCTTCTTTTGAATCAAAAATAGTAAGAGAGCCTGACGGAACCGTACTGTCTGCAGGAATTCTGCTTTCGATTTCTTTTAAGCCTTTTGGTGTAAATAAAGTTTTACCAATGTTTGTCATAACTTGTTCCTGTTCCGGAGCAAGCTTATCTATAACTTCACGAGCCGGTTTTTCATGTACTGCATAACTTTTGCCGTCTGCATTTGGTAAAAACGTTCCAAGTTTGCCTGCAGCCTGTTCTTTTGTTGCAAGGAAACCTCTTGTAATTACTTCAACGGGAGAATCAGCACCTAATTCTTTATATCTTTCAATAAGTTTGGAGTAGTCCTCAAAACCCTTTGTGCCGACATCGTCTGTATAAGTAAATAATAAAGGTTTATCTGTTGAAAAGATTCCTCTTTTTAAACCTTCAATAACTACAGTTGCATCACCATCGCTTTTGTCTGTGACAATCCAGTTTGTTTTTTCAAGAGGTGAAAGCACTTTAGCTTCCATCATATGCAAAATTTCATTTATGCCTGTTGTTAAGTAAATATTTTCACCGTCAGCACCTTTTCCTATAATGGCAGGAAGCGGTACATTAGCTTTTTGTGTAGCAGGCTTATCAAGCGCATTAGTTATCATATTTCTGATTTCTTCACCTCTTCTGCCGTAACCGCTTTGAGGAGAAACTTTTTCTGCGATATTTTCACAAGCTTTTGTATAACCTGCAGGGTCCTTAACTGCTGCAGTTGCAGTATCTGAGCCTATTAATTTTTTTAATGAATCAAATGCGCCGGCATTTTTATTAATAGCTTGTATTGTTATGTTTCGCATGTAGTCTAAAAAGCGGGCAACATCTTTTTGTACTACGGGTGCAAAAGAGTCTTTTGCTACTTGTACGGTTAACGCCCTGAAACTAACATCATTTTTTCTGGCCTGGTTTTGATTTCTGTTTAAACCATTAGCTTTGTTTGCCGAATAGTTGTTTACAGCTGAAATTCTGTTGACTTGCATTTTTTCTAATTCCTCATTTCTTTGTCTACAACACCATTTAATTAGTACACCCCTGTATAAAACTCGTGAATAAATTCTTTTGCTCTTTAGCCAAAAGAACAAAACTTCTCTCTACACAATTTTTTACAAAGTTTACCTAACAACATATTTTAAAAATATGCCTAATTATTCTATCGCAAAAATTTAAAATGTACAGTATTTTATACAAGTTTTAATTTCTGTTGTTCAACTTTTGCATTATCTAAAATATTCTGTACAAATTTTTTTCTGTGATATTTTGTAATTCCGTATTTTTTAACAGCCTCGATATGCGCCTCTGAAAGATATCCTTTATTGGATTTCCAGCCGTATTCGGGGTATTCTTCATCAAGCTTAATCATATAATTATCTCTCTCCACTTTGGCTAAAATGCTGGCTGCCGCAATGGACGCAGATTTTGAATCCCCTTTTATAACGGATTTTTGCGGAAATTCATATCCTCTGATGCTGTGATTTCCATCCACAAGCACCATACAGGTTGTTTGAACCTCACGAACTACGCTCATACAGGCATTTTTCATAGCTTCAAATGTGGCATTTAAAATATTAATCCTGTCAATCATATTTTCATCCGCCATCTGCACTGAATATACTGCATTTTCTTTAATCACGGGATACAGTTCCAGCCTGTTTTTCTCGCTTACTCTCTTTGAATCGTTTAATTTTTCCAATTCCAAAATAAGTTTTTCATCTGCATTTTTAAAGCATACCGCCGCTGCAAATACAGGTCCGACAGCAGGCCCTCTTCCTGCTTCATCCGTTCCGATAAGAAGATTGCATTTAGATTTCTTTAATTGTTCTCTGTCAAAATTAAATAATTCAAAATTGATATGTTCAGCATGTTTATTTGTAGTCATCCAGCGTGAATTTTCCTATTTTTCCGTCTCTGAAATTTGATAATATAAACTGTGCACACCTTGTAACATCAGGTTTTCCGCCTTTTACAATCCAATTTCTTGAAAGTGCAATGTTTTCAATTGTTATATCATCTTCTTTCAAATTATAATAATTTCTTAAATTTTCTTCATATTTCGCGCTGAGAATTTTTAAAAGCTCAATCGCTGCATATTCATTATCATAAGCATTTTCCCCGATTGAGTTTACAAAGGCCAGTTTTAGTGCCACGTCCTGATTTTCCTGTTTCATAGGGATAATCCCCGGAGTATCAAGAAGTTCAATCTTTTCATGCACCCGAACCCACTGCTGCTGCCTTGTCACCCCTGCTTTTGCGCCGATTTTTGTTTTTGATTTTTTAATTAAACGGTTTATTGTGCTTGATTTTCCGACATTCGGCATTCCTGCAACCATAACGCGGATAGGGCGCGGCAAAAGCCCTTTTTGCACCATTTTATCTATAACCGGTTTTGAAATTTCAATAATTTTATTGATTATTAAATTTGTATCCTTTGCATCGCTGTTTGTGGTCAAAAGACAAATAGCACCGGAAGTTTCTTCTATTTTATTTTTCCATCTTAAATTTTCCGAAGGGTCTGAAAGGTCGCATTTATTTAAAAGAATAATCCTCGGTTTGTTTTTAA
>CAQTPN010000078.1 GCA_948888345.1 uncultured bacterium
GAAAGCAAGTATAAGGAAAAAAATCCCAATCAGTACAACAATCTTAGAAACGGCAATTATTCTTTCATTTGTATACCCGTTTGCATTGTGCAGAAAGGCAATATAAGTAAAAATACCAAAGCATACAAAAGCTATACATATGCACAAAAGAAATAAACCAACAGCAATTTTTTTGGTATTTTTAATTTCTTTATTCATTATAATTATTCCTCTTGAAGTATTACAGTCTGCAGACCGGGCATACTTGCCCGACGTTTGAATTATAACATATAATTAATATGTGAATTTGAAAACAAGGAAGATATATGAACAAAATAGGAAAAATTTTATCAGGATTATTAATAGTATTTTGCTTGAATTTATTTAGTTTTTCTGCTGCGCAAACAGTAATATATAACCCGAATTCAAAAATTTATCACAATACAAGCTGTGCCGCCGGTAATAGATGCAAAAGTTGCGTAAAGACGGAAAAAGCAGAAGCAGTGAAAAAGGGTGCAAGGGCTTGTAAAACTTGCAAAGGCTAAAATGTTAAGTTTTGTAACAAAAATTATAATAAACTAGCAAACCATAAAATTTTCAAGTTTTATAACTGCAGTCAAAAACGGTGAATAATAAAAACAATAACAGCTAGCTCTTATTAGCTGTTATTGTCGTCTTTAGGGGTATAAATATTATTAAATACCAAAAAACGGTGTTAATGAGACACCGTTTTTATAATTTATAAAGGCTATTTACGCTTATTTTGAAGCTTTAAGTTTGTTAATCGCAATTGTTAATCTTGATTTTTTTCTTGCAGCTGTATTTTTGTGTAAAATACCCTTTGAAACAGCCTTGTCGCAAAGTTTGTAAACGTTTGAAAGTGCTGCTTTTAAATCTTCTTCTGAACCGTTAACAGCTGCTAAAGTTTTTTTAATAGCAGTTTTAATCGATGTTTTAAAAGCCGTATTTCTTTCGTTGTTTCTTTGAGCAACAAGTACTCTTTTTTTTGCAGATTTAATATTTGCCATTTTCTTTTTCCTTTTCTTTTTTAAACTGACATTATCTGCGAGGTTTAAAAGTGAGTAACTTAATATTACAAAAAACCATTCCAAAATACAAGGGGGAGTAAATATTCAATTAAAACACTAGCCCAGCCCGAGATAATATTGATAAATTCTGTCACCTAATATGAAAAAAGCTATAGTCATTCCGGTTACGGCCATTAAAAGTACCGATGCTGCCCCCATATCTTTTGCAAATTTAACAAGACGGGAATATTTATTTTTGTAATATGCATCAAGTGCAAATTCAAATACTGAATTTATAAGGTCCATTACAAGCACGAGAGAATTTACAAGAAGCAGAATGCAAAAAGCCAAAATTGATACCTTTAACAGTATGGCAATTAATAAAACAACGGTTGCTATATATAAATGTTTTCTAAAATTTCTTTGTGATTTAAAAGCAAGATATAATCCGTCAAATGCGTGGCTTGCGCTTTTCATAAAACTTTTTGACTGAAATTTTTTCATAAAAGATTTATCACCCTATCCTGAATATTTACAATAAAATTGTAATCCTCATCTGTTTGGTGGTCAAATCCTAATAAATGCAAAATTCCATGGCAAATTAAAGTTAAAACCTCGTTTTTAACCCCGTTCTTTGCCTGCAAATTTGCCGTATCAAGAGAAATTAATATTTCGCCAAGATATATATCATTATCCATGACTATTTTAAAATCATCATCTGCAAAAAGTGCAAAAGTAATAACATCGGTTGGTGTGTCTTTATTTCTAAAATCCCTGTTTACATCTTGAATTCTTTTATCATCTACAAATAAAATGTCGAATGATATGCTTTTAAACGTAAATTCTTGCAGGCAGGAATTCAAAAAAACTTCATCAATATCAAATAGGATATCAAGAATTCTTGATATCACCGGTAAAATTTCGTCAGTATTAAAATCAATCTTACCTTTGTATTCAGATTCAATATTGTATTGATATTTAATTTTCTTCTTCATTGTGTTCTTCGCTGAATGTTGTATCTGAAGATTTTTGCTGCTGCTTCTTTTGAATGCGTTTTTCAAGCTTTTCTTCAGCACTCTGTGTCAATTTGATTTTATTCTTAACTTCATCAAGGTCATTTAACTGCTGATATTTAATCCTGTCGTGCTGCATACCTCTTAAAATGCGATTAAAAGTTACAGCTATAATTTTAATATCCTTTAAGGTTAAAGGGCTGTCTGAAAGCTGCCCGTCATTTAAACGTTCTGTAATGATTCTGTTTATCATATTTTCAATTTCATCCTGCCCCGGATTTTTTAGAGAACGAACCGCACTTTCGACGGCATCTGCCAGCATTAAAATAGCCGTTTCTTTTATGGCGGGCTTGGGGCCGGGGTATCTGAACTGTTCTTCTCTTACATTTTCTTTGCCCTCAAGTGCTACGGCCTGAGCGTAAAAATGCCCCGCAAGTGCTTCACCGTGGTGCTGTTGTATAAAATTAATTACAACCTGCGGGAGTCCGTATTCTCTTGCAAGCTCAATTCCATCTTTAACATGGGATGTGATGACCATTTTTGATAACCTTGGATTAAGTTTCGTATGAGGGTTTTCAATTCCAAAATAAGATTGGTTTTCAATAAAGAATAACGGACGTTTTAATTTACCGATATCATGATAGAATGCACCTACCCTTGCAAGAATAGGATTTGCCCCGATTGCTTCCGCTGCCGCTTCACAAAGGTTTGCAACCATAAGAGAATGATGATAAGTCCCCGGGGCCTTATACTGCAGATTTGATAAAAGGGTTTGATTGTGGTCTGCAAGCTCAATGAGTCCGTACGGGGTTACAATCTTAAACATTTTTTCAATCAACGGAATAACTCCTAAAGCTATAACCCCTGTTAAAACGCTTGTCAAAAGTGCCATTAATATATAGGAACCGAGTTCTACAAGCTGGAGCTGATTTTCAAGCATGGCAGATACAATGACACATACAAAAAGCACTGCACCTGCCTGAAAGCCGCATTTAATTAAATCAAATCGTTTTGAATAGCAAATATTTGATACAAAGTAGACCGCAGCAACGGTTACGATTGTAAAACACATGAAAAGCTGCGAATCAAGAAATAATACTGCACTGATAAGCGCAAGTAAAAGCATGGTTGTTACAAAAGCGGCAACAGGCGTTGTAAACACTGCTACAATAATAGTTAGTGCGGTAAACGGCATCATATAATTTGAAATGTTTGAGGACGAAATTATCATACAAAGATAAACAAGAATTATTGCAAACGAGGCAATGATTGACATATACTGGTATGTTAAGAATTGTTTTTCAAAGTTTTTAATATAAATCAAGAAACATCCTATGCATATGCAGGTTAACAGGAATATTCCCAAAACCCCTGCTTTGTTTAATTCTAAAGGATTGTAGCCTGATTTTTTAAGCGCATCTTTTTTAACCTGATTAAGAGGCTCTCCGGGCTTGATGATTATATCACCCTTGTTAAATGTTACTATAATTGGTTTTACAAGGCTTTTTGCATTTTTCCTTGCAATATCTGTTGCATATTCATCAACAATCAGGCTTGGGAGAAGCACATGTTCTATGACGCCTGATATAGCCTTTGTCTGCATTGCGCCGGTTGCGCTTCCCAATATATTTAAAACACTGGTTTCGTTTGCATAATATTCAATTTCGCTTTCCGTAACGCCGGCTTTTAAATATGCTTCAATTACCGTGTTTGCATTAACAAATACATTTTCGACATTATGCGGTGTTGCGTTAAGAAAATATTTAACAATGGCTTTTTCTTTCTGGCTATCCGGGATATCAAGAAGCGACGAGATTTCAGCTTCTTTTGTCACTGAATCCTTAGGGGAGAATTTTACTTTTAAAACATTTTCTTTTAAAGAATTAAGGTTTGCCCTTATATAATTTTCATCAACAGGCATGACAACAGGGCGGATTTTGCTTGCAATATCGCGCTTTATAACCTCGGTTTTTTGTGTATCAACAACCTCTATCCTCTTTTTTGCCTTAACCAGTTTATTGCTTACGCCATTTTCAACAATATTTTGATAATAAAAATATCTGGAAGAAAGAATTATTGTAATAATTAAAGCTACCAGCAAAAAGCCAAGTGCCGTTAAAATGTTTGCAGAAAGTGCATTTTGAGGCTCTTTAATAAGAAAATGTATTTTTTTCATAAAATATGTACCTTTAAATAATTTTACATTATTATACAATAAATTTTTGCCCTTGATTATAAGTTTGTATTATACTGTGAAGTATGATGAAAAAGATTAATATTAACGGGTTTTTATTTTTAACATTTTTAACATTTGCACTTGGTGCAAATTCTGCGTTTGCGTATCCATGGATAAATGATTTGAGAACGCTTTTTACAAGCAATAAATCTATTATTTATACAATTAATATCCGCTCTTTCGGGGCAGTGGATAAGAACAACAATGATATAATTGAGCCATGGCTCGGGGATAGCGCAGGAACATTTGTGAATGCTGAAAAGAGGCTGGATGAGATTGTTGAAAGCGGTGCAAATACTATTTATCTTTTGCCTGTTACAAAAGTCGGCAAATTAAAAGCACTGGGTACGTCGGGTTCACTATACGCTATGGACAGTTTTAATGAAATTAATCCGCAGCTTGACGATAAAGATGACCCGAAATCCGTATTTGCTGAAGCTAAAAGTTTTATTCAGGCCGCTCATAAAAAGAAATTGAGAATAATTCTTGATATGCCGAGCTGCGGTTCTTATGATATGTCGCTTGAAAAACCTGAATTATTTATAAAGGACAAGCATGGAAATGCGGTTTATCCTGCCGATTGGACAGATGTAAGGCTGTTTAAGGCTGTTAATTCTGACGGAACTTTAAATAAAGATTTACTTGATAACTACAAAAAATTTGCGGATATGGCACTTGCTCTTGGTGCTGATGGCATCAGGGCTGATGTTGCAGCAATTAAGCCTTATGAATTCTGGAAAGAATTCATTTCTTATGTCAGAAAATCTGACCCGCAATTCTTATTTATTGCTGAGGCTTCAAATGATTGGGATAATCCTGCTCCAAATTATGTAGATTATACAAGCGTTGAAGAACTTTTAAAAGCCGGTTTTGACGGCCACTACGGAAGCTGGCCCAATTTTACGAAAATTACAAAGGCAAAAGATTTTCATAAAAAGATTGCTTTTGATAAAAAGCTGAGTGATAAGTTTGACGGTCAAAAAACTACTATGGGTGCATTTGCAACCCATGACCAGCAAAGCCCGCTTATAACCGGCGGAGATAATTATTGGGAAACTATTTTGTGGCTGAATACAACACTGCCATTGAACAGCTACTTTTTGGACGGTTTTATCACGGGTGATAATTATATTTATAAATATGAAAATCAAAAAGCGGATAAAACTTTTACGGATGATGACCAATATTTTGTCCATAGGGGCAAAATGGATATTTTTAACGCCTCAAGAAGGCCTAACGGTAAAAGAGACGATTTAAAGACAAAATATTTAACCGCAATGAAGCTTAAATACAGAATGAAAAGTGTTCTTATCGACGGAAAATATATTCCTCTTAAAACATCCAGCCAGAGTGTGTTTGCTTATGCGAGAACAGATGAAGTTGATTCCATTGTAACAATCGGTAATCTTGATACAAAACATGAAATTGAGACAAATGTTTACATACCAAAGTTAAAAGTTACAAGTTTTGTATTACCTGTTAAGATGGGAGATGCTCCCGAAACAAAAAACGGAAGACTTTCCGTTAAGCTTAAGCCCGGTGAAATTCAGGTATTTATGCTAAGTAAGGTGCAAGTAAAGTAGATAATTATAAAAATGTAATAAAAGTTTAAGACATCCTTTGCGGGATGTCTTTTTATTATATATTAAAGGGTTTTATTGCCCTGTCTAAAATTTTGAGGCATTTTGCAATTGTCATGCCGTAATTTGTTATCGGGATATTGTTTTTAAGCGAGAGGTTTATTCTGTTTAAAACTTCTCTTCTGTTTGTCATGCAGGCACCGCAATGGATAATTAAAGAATACTCTTCAATCACAGACGGAAAGTCATGTCCTGAATAATGTTCAAAAATTAAATCTTTTCCGGTATATTTTTTTATGAGATTTGGAATCTTCACTCTCCCGATATCATCTTCAACAGGATGGTGAGTACAGCTTTCAAGTATTAAGATTTTGTCTTTATCTTTCAAATTGTCGATTTTTTTTGTGCTATCCAGAAATGTTTTTAAATCCCCCTTTAGTCTTGCAAAAAGTATGGAAAAAGAAGTTAAAAGAATATTTTTTGGAACCGTTTCAGACACTGTCTTAAAACTTTGAGAGTCCGTTATAACCAGTTTTGGCGGATTTTTTAATTTATCAAAAGCATTTTCTAATTCTGTTTCGCGGCAAACCACAGGAACAGCTCCAATATCAAGCAGTTCTCTTAAAACGTTTACCTGCGGCAGAATAAGTCTTCCTTTAGGGGCTTCTTTATCAATCGGTATAACGAGTATAACGGTATCAAGAGGGCTGACAATATCTTTTAATATAGGCTTATCCTTAATAATTTCATCGGGAAGAATTTGAATAAGTGCTGTTTTAAATTTTGATACAATATCACTATCCTGCAATGCTGAAAATTTAATAATAAAATCCACCTTGTCTTTTAGTATTTCAAGGTTTTTTTTGTCCATGGTTCC
>CAQTPN010000079.1 GCA_948888345.1 uncultured bacterium
CTGGAGTTCAGACGTGTGCTCTTCCGATCTGGTATTATCCGGAAGAATTGCTTCTTTAACATCCGTTGTTGTTATATTTCTTGAACCGAACGAAATATTTGAAGAAACCGTATTATTTACGTTTTGCGCTTTATTTACAGGGTTATTGCCATTTTGAATATTATGAGCAGTCTTTCTTGCATTATAAGATTGAAGCGAATATTTACTTTTTTGATAATTAGCCATAATATCAGCTTCTGTAACATTCATAGGGTGCACAACCGCAATTGATGCCTTATTTAAATCAATAAACCTCCTTGCTGCCATTTGAATATCATATGGCGTAAGAGCCTCTATTGCATTTCTGTAATCCGCTATGGAATTAAAATCACCGTCAATTAAGCTTGTACCTATCGTATCACATACGGAGGATGAACTTTGAAATAAAAGCGCAGAAGCTTTTAATAAGGTATTTTTTACAATCTGCATCTCACGCTCTGTCGGCGGATTTACATTCAAATCTTCAATAGTTGAATAAAAAGCATCAAGTGCTTCCTGTTCTTTTTTCGGCGGTGCAATTATTTGGAATAAAAACGCCTGCGGGTCATCCGGCTTTAAACCGACTTTTTGCATCTGATAATCGGCAAATCCGTTTACAGACTCAAGCGCAGTTGTAAGCCTTGAATTCACGCTTCCGGTTAAAAGTGTTGCAAGCGCGGATGCTGCAATGTTTGATTTAAAATCTCCCGCCGCAGGACCGCTGAATGCTGCAAGGACAGATGTAAAATTATCTGTCGGAGATTTATAATCCGCACGAACGGATGAATTTATCGGGGTAAGCGTTTCCGTTATTCTGTAATTGGAAGAATTTGCCACAGCTTTTTGTGTAAAGTTTTTTGAAATTAAATCTATCGTTTTTTGAGGGTCAACATCCCCAACAATAACCGTTGTAAGGTTATCCGGAGTATAGTGTCTTTTGTAATAATCCGTTACTTTTTGTTTATCCAGAGAATTAACGGTTTCAATTGAACCTGCTACAAGATTTGAAGAGTTTGATTTAATCTGGAAAAGATTTCTGATAACATCATTTGCGGCGACTGTTATCATACTGTCATTCACCATGCTGATTTCAGATGTAACGGGGCCCTTTTCTTTTTCAATCATATCTGCAGGAAATAGCGGACGGGCCACCATATCAGCATGCATTTCAATTGTCTTTTTTAAATCTTCATCAGACATTAGGGCAGATTCAATGTAATAATCAGTCAAAGCATAATCAGTTGAGGCATTTGTAGATGAACCCATTTTTGCAACTTCTTTAAAAAATTGCCCCGGTGCTAAATTTTCACTGCCGTTAAATAAATTATGCTCGATAAAATGACTTATACCTCTAATCGGGTCAGTCTCATTCATAGAGCCGGAATTTACAAAAGTTTTAACTATTGTCGAGCCTTCTTTTGGCATGATTGCAACTTTTTGGCCGTTATGAAGCATATAAAGATGTATATCATTACCATAAGGGGTTTTTTGAGTTCCTATAAAAGTATAAGAAACAGGCAGATTTGGATTTACAACATTATTATAAAGGCCCATAGCAGGATTTATTTGAGCATTCATGGGATTTTGCGCATAGTAATATCCGCTGTTAGGCTGGTATCCCGTATTTAGCGGGTGCATCTGCGGCTGATATCCCGTATTTGCAGGCAGGCTATACCCTGCAGGAGCACCCTGCACAGTATGAGGAACAATATAAGGCTGATTAACAAAATTATTCATTATAAAAATCGCTTTACTTATTATTAATAAAACCTGAAATTTAAAAATATTGCACAAAAGGGGATAAATTTATTAAGCTTTTTTAAGTAAAAATTTTATAAGGAAGTAATGATTTTAAAGTGCATTTTTTTAATGTTTAAAGTATTATTTAGGTATCCCTTGCTTTACAATAAATAAAAAGCGGGAAAAATCAAAGGATTGAGAATAATGGTGATAAAAGAAAAAGTATTAGGGATACCCAGAGCATTAACATATTATAATTATTTTCCTTTTTTATACGGATTTTTTACAAAGCTTGGTTTTGAAATTATACTATCAAGCCCGACAACAAAAAAGACGCTTGCAGAAGGAGCAAGCCTTGTCGTAACTGAGACATGCCTGCCTATTAAAGTATATATAGGTCATGTATTAAATTTGCTTGAAAAGGGAGTTAAAAATATTTTTACACCGTCCATTCAATCAATTGCTCCAAAAATTTATAACTGCTCAAAAATAAGAGGGCTTCCCGATTTAATAAGAAATGTTGTCAAGGGAGATTACAACTTAATTGAAGCCACTCTTGACAAATCAGAAAAAAAACTTGGATTGTTTGAATTTTTAAAGCAGGCGGTAGAGCCTTTCGGAATAACCGATGAAACACAGATTAGAGGCGCACTGAGGGCCGGTTTTATCTTGCACAATAATTTTAAGGTTATGATGCAGCATAATTTAACCTTTGATGAGGCTTTAAAAAATGCAAAAGAGGGCAGAGTTGTTATAAATTCTGCAGAAAATGAAGAAAAAGGCATAAACGTTGCCCTTATAGCGCACGGATACAATATTTATGATAAAAGAGTCTGCATGGATATATTTAAAAAATTAAAAGATTTGGGGGTAAATGTATTTAGTGCACTTCAGTTGACCGATGAAGAATTAAAGGACGGCATCAATACACTTGAAACCGAAATGTACTGGGCAAATCAACTTGAGATGACAGGAGCAGCAGGGCATTACTTTAAAAAGGATTCAATTGACGGCATTATTACAATTACAGCTTTTGGCTGCGGGCCTGATTCTCTGATGATTGAGGACATCAAAAGAAAAGCAAAGAATTTTAATAAACCATTGCTTAATCTCACAATTGACGAGCATACGGGTGAGGCAGGTTTTGTAACCCGTCTTGAAGCTTTTTGCGATATGCTCTACCGCAAAAAACATACCCTTTCAGCTAAAGAAAAGAAGGAAGAATTGGTTTATTCTTCTTCCGTATCTTCATAACCTTCTTCTTCAAGAATAGCTTGAGATACAAGGTTAAACTCTTCGTCATCCTCAATTGTTTCAAAAACATATTCTGCGGTATCCTGTTTTAAACGCATAAGGATTACTTCACATTCTTCTTCCTCTAAATTTTCATCTTCAGGAAGCAAAAGTGCGTAGTCAAAATCATTTACAGTTACTATATCAAGAAGTTTAAGGCTTATTTCTTCGCCGTTTTCGCCGATTGTTTTAATTACCTGTAATTCCTTTTTTTCCATATCATCAAATCTGCCCATGTTTAATCTCCTAAATAATCTTCTAAAATTATAGCAGCACTTCTCATATCGACAAGCCCTTTATTTTTTGTATATTTTTTATTTTCTTTTTTTAACGATTCTTCGGCCTGAAATGAAGTTAATCTTTCATCTCTGTAAATTATCTCATATTTTTCCTTTAAAGGCATAATAAAATCCAAATTTTTCTGCGCCTGAAAACCAAAAGTACCGTCCATATTATAAGGTACACCTACAAGAATTTTCTGTACATTATAAGTTTTACAGTATTCCTCAATTTTATCAAGTGCTTTTCTATCGTTATCCCTTAAGATAAGTTCTGTTTTGGATACAAAAAGGCCAAAGGGGTCCGAAAATGCTGCCCCGATTCTTTTATCACCAATATCAAGTGCCATTATTCTGTTTAATTTGTCCATTTTTTCTCAATCAATTCTAACATCAATTTTGAATTAAAATCAAAAAACTTAATCTTTTTTTCTTTAATAAAAATATTTCTCTTGTCATTATTTTCTTTCAGGTATTCCAAATTTAAGAAAAATTCATATATGCTTCTTTGAATTGAAAATTCAAAGAAATCTTTTAAAACCTCATCTTCAAGATAGATTGAAGCAAAAAGAGATGAAAGATTTTTAAAACCCAGAGATTTAAAGAAAAAACTCTGGTATAAAAACCTTTTCCTTAATATTTTACAAAGAACGGAATTTTCAAACTTAGAAACAAAATCAGATGTTATTTTATCAAAATCTCTAAAATTTTCTTCTTCAAGGGCGCATATATCATCAATCAATTTTACAAGTTCCGGGTATTTTGAAGAATAGTTAAAAAACCATTTTGATGTATATTCTGAGCCCGTTGCTCTTCTTAAATCCGCAGGTGAAAGATTAAAGGGGGTTAATCCCTGTTCCATAAATTCTTTCAAAGGGACATTTAACGGTTCTATATCATAGGTCAGCTGACGCCAGCAGAGAAGCTCATAAGGAATATAGGTTTTGTTTTGAAGCGCAAAATCACAAAATTCATCAATCAGCGTTTTTGCAAAAGAAAATTCAAGAGGAATTTTTTCAACATCTTTAAAAAACCTTGACAGAATATTCTCGTATTCTGTTTTTGTAATATTTGAAAGACCAAAGCAGGATACAGGACCCGTTTCAAGATTAAACACGGCAAAAAATGTGGAAATTGCACCGTTATCATAGACCCGTGCAAAAACAAGAGAAAAATTAGATTCACCATCAATTGATGAAACATAAAAATCCAAAGGGCGGGAGGTTTTAAAAAGCTCTTTATAATATTCAAGGGTAGTAATATTTTTTCTTAAACCTGCAATTTTCAACTCATTTTTAATTTTCCTTGAAAGGGAAATTACGGATGAATTTGAAGAAGATTTAATAAGCCAATCAAGAGGGGGATAACAAAGATAAGATTTTGATTTTAAAAGGCCCTGAATACAGGTTTTAAGAGGTTCTTCCTCTTTTATAGAATAAATAAGCGGAATTAAAATATTCGCCAGATGGTCCCCGGAATAATCATTAATAATTGTATTTAATAAAATACTTCTGTCATCTTCATTTATACCGAAATAAAAATCCAAAAAATCAATCTGGGCTTCAGGATTAACCTCGGCCAATTTTAAAAATTTTTCCGTTTCGCTATCTACCGCAGCATCAGGATTTTTAATATATGTATGAATTAAGCCCATATCAACGGGAATTCCTGCCTGATTTAAAATATTTATAAGGAAAAGTTTTTTTTCATCAGTGACAGAAGTTTTTTCCAAAAATGTAAATACACATTTTTCAAGCACATTGCGCGCAAGATTTATTGCAAGCAGTGCAAGAATTCCATCAAAATAGGCAATACTGCCATTTATTTCTTTTAACAATATTGAGCAAAGAAAAAACTTATCCTCAATTTTAGACAGCTCTTTAATTGCAGCTTCCACATCGCTGTCTGAAACACAGGATAAAGCACGCAATTTAGCTATTTCATGCAAAATATATGCACGCTTATGGATTTTAGATTCTTCCATTATTTATCTTTGATATCCCATAAGAGATTGAGGACTTTTTGCGCCTGTGCTGACATTGCACCATCCTGCAAAATAAGATACTGAACAGCAATAAGTACACATTCAGAACATATATTAACATCCGGCCCTTTTACCATTTTTGGAACTTCAGTATTCGGGCGTTTGCAAAAACTGCAATATTCAAGGTTTTGAACCTCTTTTTTATCTGTTTTGTGTTTTTTCCCGAAGGAAACAACTTTTTTGTCATCGGCCAATTTAAATTTTCTCCGTTTTGTTAAGCTTTTAAAAATATTTTAATAAATTTTTTAAAATTTTACCATAATTGTTACTAAAATATAACAAAAACAGATTTTATTTCTGTCTTAATTTCTTTGCTTTATACTGATTTAAGGCACTTCTAAACATTTTATCCTTAAGATGAGAGGGTAAAGATTCAACTTTTTGAATGGTTTCTTTTAATTTACTAAACTCTTCTTCCTCAATATTATCCAAACCAATCGTTTCGTAATCTTTTTGAGTATAATATTCGGGAACATCTGTATCAAAAGCAGTGCTTGATTTTTCTGAATTTGTCATTTTAATTGCAGACCAATTTTTATAATCAAATCTTATGTCAGTTATTTTTAAATCAAGACCTTGAGCGTAGGGGGAATATTTTTCAATTATATCTTTTTTAAAAAAGTTCAATTCCTGAATAATGGCAGGGCTTGCAGCGGATACAAAAAGAATGGAGCCTTTTAATTCATAGGGGATAGATAATTTTTCAAATTTTTTACCGACAACATTTTTCCAGAAAGAAAAAAGCATAGTGTAATTTCTGCTTTTTTCAAAAGCCTGTCCAAACCGCCAGGCTTTATTATCGGCGGAAAGGACAGACTCATTTAAAATATCTGAAAGTTTTGAAAAATCATTTGTCATATTGCAAATAAATTTTAATTACACTTTGAGGGCCAGAGTTTCTTCTTTAAGCTTATCTGCCATCTGTGTTTCTTCCCATGGAACGGGAAAATCGGTTCTTCCGATGTGTCCGTAGGCTGCAAGTCTTGAATAAAATCTTCCGCCGTTTTTCTTTGGAAGGTTTCTTAAATCAAACTGCCTTATAATCGCATTCGGTCTTAAGTCAAAGTTTCTTTGAACCATTTCGGATAATATTTCATCAGATACTTTTCCTGTACCAAAAGTATCCACCAATACTGAAACAGGACGACTTACACCAATTGCATAAGCAAGTTCAATTTCACATTTTTCGGCAAGGCCTGCTGCAACAATATTTTTTGCAACCCATCTTGCAGCATAAGCAGCACTTCTGTCAACCTTGGTGGGGTCTTTTCCTGAAAATGCGCCGCCGCCGTGACGGGCATATCCGCCATAAGTATCAACA
>CAQTPN010000080.1 GCA_948888345.1 uncultured bacterium
ATTCTCGTTTATTCATTAATTGCACCTTTTAACTAATATATTACTAATGATATATTAGTTAAAAATAAAAATGTCAATAATGTATTATTGAATTATTATGAATGAAGAAGATTTTCTTAAACTTTTTGGAAAAAAGATTAAAAATTATAGAAAAGAAAAGGGCTGGAACCAATTGGATTTTGGCCTGGAAACCGGTATTCATCCAAATGAACTGAGTAATATTGAATGCGGCAGGAGAAATCTTACCCTTAGAACGATTTTTAAAATTGCATCCGCACTTGATGTTGAAGTTGAAGATTTATTCAATTTCAAAAATTTAGAAATATAAAACCGTATTTAGTACCAAAGATAATATTTCATTTTGTAACAAAATTGCCGTCTTTTCCTTTAAAAGTCTCTGTTTTCTAAAAATTCTGTTTTCAACCGTCTGCGATTGTGGTAAAAAGTAATAAGACAGTATTTTTTACGAGAGTTTATTTTTAAAAAGGATTATTAAAATTATGAAATTAAGCAATACGACGGCGCAAAATTCGTTCAAATATAAATGGCTTTTAAGCCGCATATTGCCCTATATTAAACCATATTGGTTCAGGATTTTGCTCGGTTTTCTTGTTGCAATTCCTTTAGGGCTTCTTGATGGCGTTACAGCCTTTGCCCTTAAACCCTATATGGATTTTGTTATAGGCGGAAAAGATTTTGTTTTCAACCATTCGGGCTTCAATATAACCGTAACCAGCCTTCAGATGGCGTTTTTGCTCCCTCTCGGGGTAATATTATTTGCTGTTTTTCAGGGTGTGTTAAGATATTTTAACGGCTATTTATCAACCTGGACATCCCAAAGAATTACAAACGATGTGAAATTTGACCTGTTTTCAAGATTAATTCATATGCATCCGCAGTTTTTTGATGAAAATTCATCGGGTGTCATTATTCAAAGATATATGAGTGACCCGGGAACCGCTTCAAACGGGATTGTTGACAATGTAAAAACAATTACTACAAGTATTTTTGGTGCTCTTGGTCTTATCGGGGTTATGCTTTACAGTTCATGGAAACTTGCATTCATCGGCGTTTTTGTTCTCTGTGTTGCTTTTATTCCTGTTGCTCTGATTAGAAAAAGAATTAAGTCGGCTTCAAATAAAAACATGGTACTTTCAGGCAACATTACAACCAATATTAATGAAACATACTCAGGAAATAAAGTAATGGCGGCCTATGAGCTTCAAGACCGCATGAACGGTTACTTTATAGAACAAACATGGCAGTCTTTTAATATTAATATGTCTCTATATAAACGTGCAGGCTGGATGTCACCTTTGATGTATTTGATTGCATCTTTTGGAATAGCGATAGTACTTGGTTTTGGCACCTATTTAATAAATTCCGGCGAAATGACGGCAGGAAGTTTTGCTTCCTTTGTAACATCTCTTCTTTTATTATATAAACCGGTGAAAACCCTTGGAAATACTCTGACAGGCATTCAAAATATCTTTGTTGCAATGAGCAGGGTTTTTGAATTATTTGACCTCAAACCTGAAATAACAGATTGTGAAAACCCGCTTGAATTAAAGGGTTTGAACGATAAAATCGAATTTAAAAACGTTAATTTTGAATATATACCGGAGCATCCTGTTTTAAAAGATTTGAATTTGACTGTATCTAAGAACGAAACCCTTGCTATAGTTGGAAATTCAGGCGGCGGTAAATCTACTCTTGTAAATTTAATCCCGAGATTTTATGATATCAAATCCGGTTCCATTATGCTGGATGGCGTTGATATCAGGGAATATTCAATAAAATCTTTAAGACACAATATTTCAATGGTTTTTCAGGATAATTTCCTGTATACGGGTACTGTCCGCGAAAATATTATGATGGGAAATCCTGATGCAAGTGAGGAGGATTTAGCCGCAGCGATTAAATCTGCACATCTTGAAGATACAATAGCAGAGCTGCCTGACGGGCTTGAAACCCTGCTTGGCGAGCGTGGTTTAACCCTATCAGGCGGACAAAGGCAAAGAGTTGCAATTGCAAGGGCTATGTTGAGAAATGCTCCGATTGTCATTCTTGATGAGGCAACATCCGCGCTGGACAATGAATCTGAGGCTATTGTTCAAAAGGCTATGGATAATTTAATGAAAGACAGAACCGTGTTTATTATTGCGCACAGGCTTTCTACGATTAAAAATGCCGGCAGAATTGCGGTTATAAATGAAGGCGAGCTTGTGGAATTAGGCACGCATGATGAGCTTTTAAATATTGAAAACGGCCACTATAAGGCACTTTATGAGATGCAGTTTAAAAAGCAGGAAACACCTGCCGAAATTTGTTAAATAGAATTAATGGAATTTTAAAAGCGGGATTTTTTTATCCCGCTTTTTGCTTGAAGTTTTGTAAAGTTTTATGAAGCCGTTTAAACTTCCTTAAACCCCGTTAAACACTTATAGGGAGTGCTTTTAAGATATCTTCAAGGATGAGTTCCGGTGTAAGATGATATCTTTGATAAAGTTCCTGAAGAGGTACTCTGTCTGTAAATTCTTTATCTGCGCCGAAATTTAGCACCCTTATATCGGAATTTCCAAAATATCTTGAAATCTTTTCGCCAAATCCTCCGTCAAGGCAGCCGTCTTCAAGTGTTATAACAAGGCTGTGACTGCATTTCAGGCTATCCATCATCTCTTTGTCTACCCCTGTTAAAAATAAAGGGTTAATAACAGTGGGTTTGAAGCCTAATTTGCATTGAACCTCTTGTGCCACAGTCATTGCAAGTTCATAAAAATTTCCCGCACCAATAATAGCAAGCTTTTCGCCGTTTTGCGTCATTTTAAACCTGTTTATTTTTGAATAATCGGTTGTATCACTTACCCCTGTTGATTTTAGCGCGTTAAAAGGTACTCTAATCCCGACGGGGTGTTCATTTTGCTCTACTGACCACTCCAGCATTCTTAAATATTCTTCTTTGTTTGTTGGTGCTAAGTAAACCATATTGGGGATATTAGAAATTAGAGGGATGTCAAACGTACCCAGATGCGTGCAATCCGCCCCTGAAATTGCTCCCCAGTGAATAAGGAGTGTAATTGGCGACGTATTTAAACATAAATCTTGAGAAAGCTGGTCGTAAGTTCTCTGTATAAAAGAGCTCATAACACTTAATATAGGCTTTGCTCCGCCTTTTGCAAGTGCTGAAGCATAGGCTACGGCGTGTTCTTCGGCAATCCCGACATCCGTATACTGATTTCCTAATTTTTCTCTGAATTCTTTTGTAAATCCGTAAGCCCCAGGTGTAGCAGGGCTTATGGCAATTATCCTTTTATCTTCCCGCGCTTTTTTTAAAATAAAATCTGTTGTGATTGAAGCGTAAGTTTCAGCCTGTGGCGCGGGTTTTACCGGATTTATTTCATCAAACTCTCTGCTGTCGGCCATTCCGGGCATAATATAGTGAAATCGCTCTTTGTTGATTTCTGCGCGTCTAAGTCCGCATCCTTTAAGAGTTTTAACGTGTAAAACAGTCGGCCTGTCTGCATTTTTCACTTTTTTAAATGCCTCAATCATAGCCTCTATGCTGTTTCCATCGTCCTCATAAAAATATTCAAATCCAAGGCTTTTAAAGAAATTTAATTCTGCTTTTCCTTTTGTATCTCTTAAAAGTTTAAGATTTTGATACAATCCTCCGGCATTTTCTGCAATTGACATATCATTATCGTTTACAATTATTATAATATTGCTGTTTAGTGTGGCGGCGTTATTCAGCCCCTCGTAAGCTTCTCCGCCTGAAAGTGACCCGTCGCCGATTAGGGCCAGAACATTTTCTTTTCCGCCGGCTAAATCTCTTGCTTTTGCAATTCCTGTCGCAAGGCTTACGGAAGTTGATGTGTGGCCTACTTTAAAAAGGTCGCAGGGCGATTCTTCGGGTGCCGTATATCCTGTAAAAACCCCGTATTTTTCAGGATTTAAAAATCCTTCTTTTCTTCCGGTTAAAATTTTATGCGGATAGCACTGGTGTGAAACGTCAAATATAATCTTATCTTCAGGGCAATTGAAAACGTAGTGCATCGCAATTGTTGTTTCAATAATTCCAAGATTGGGGCCAAGGTGTCCGCCTGTTGTGTTAACTTTCTTTACAATTAATTCTCTCATTTCTTGCGCTAATGTGTTTAATTCATCAATTGTTAAGTTTTTTAAATCATTTGGCATATTAATTTTGTCTAAAATCATTATTTTTTCCTTATTAATCTGTCATGGAAGAATTTTATAATATGGAGTTTACTCCAAGTCAAGCTCTTCCTCCTCTAAAAGCTTTAAACAGGTGATAACTCTTTTTTCGGCGTAAATATCCATCAATATGCCCACTGCAAATTTTATATCATCATCAAGAGACTCTGTTTTCCTGTCAATAATTCTTTCTATGCGTTCGGTATTTTCTTTTTTCATTTCTTAACCATCTTTCTTTAATTTTTATTACTAATTTATTCGAATTAACAAATAAATAGTAGTATAATTCGAACATAATGTCAATACATCGAACGCAATGTTAAATTATAGGTATGATTTTAAATAAACTATCTGAAATAATGGGCAGAAAAAGAATAAAAATGTCCGAACTTGCAAGGATGACGGGCCTTGCAAGAAGTACAATATTTGAATTTTATTATGATAAAACTAAGGTTTTAAAACTTGAAACCTTAAATAAATTCTGCTGGGCACTTGAATGCAAAGTGGAAGATATTCTTGAATATATTCCTGATGAACCGCAGTAAAACGGCTTATAGAGCAGATTTTAGCTACTCTTCAATAATTTCATAAAGGCTTGAAGCCTCATTTATTGAAACATTCCCTGTCGGAATTTTTAAGACCCTTGCCTTTAAAATTTTAGTTTTATATTCAATCATTATGATATCATTTTCTTTGAGCTGTTTTGCAGGCTTTGCAGGGTTATTATTCACAAAAACTCTTGCCATATCGCAAACTTCATTTGCAACACTCCGCCTTTTAATTATCCTTGATACCTTTAAAAATTTATCTAATCTCAATACTTTCCACCTTAAAATCGCTCTGTGCTTTTAATTTCTCATCAATTTCATCAAATGTTAAAAAACCTTCCTGTGCACCGAATACCTCAACAACGGCTGCAGCATTAACCGAAGCACACTCTAACGCCCTTTTAACGTTCATGCCGTATTTTTCCATAGCGGCGGTAAACGTTGAACTGAAAGCATCTCCGGCACCAAGGGTAGACCTTACAACCGCAGGAAATTCGGGTGCTTTATAAAATTTAGCCCCGTCATAAGCGTATACGCCGGCCTTTCCGTCTGTTATAACTACATTTACCCTGTTTTCCCCTCTTAATATTTTTAACATTTCAACAATATCGGGATGAATAAATTCTTCAGAAAATTTTTCATTTTTAGTATCGGGGCGTACGGAAATTTTTGTGAGCATGCTTGCTTCTTCCCTGTTTAGAACAAGAATATCAGCTGTTTCTATTATTTTTGAAAAATATTTTTCACCTTTTTTAATTGCAGTGGTCCCGGCATTTATTGAAAGCTTTATATTATTTTCTTTTGCAAAAACTGCAAGCTTATCAAGCAATTTGTTGCTCTCTCCTGCAAGCGGTGCAATATACAGCCATTTAGCATCTTTAAGGCGGTTAAAATCAATATCTTTTTCTTTTATGCTTGAATTTACGCCTCTGTGCGCAAGAACGGTTCTATCCCCTTGAAAGCTTACAAGAATGATGGAAAAACCCGTGAGCCCTTCTTTTGCTTTTATAATATTTGATGTATCAATGTTTGAATTTATAAGATTTTGATGAATAACAGGTGAAACCTCATCTGCGCCAAGCTTTACCACGGTAGAAGTTTTAAGTCCGAGGTGTGCAAAATTCATTGCGGTATTTATTCCGCCTCCCCCTAAATTTCTTGAAAAATCATCAATTTCAACTTTGCTTCCGTATGGAAAGCTCATAAAATCGCTTCTTTTATCCTTTGAACAAACTGAAACAATATTTGCACTGTCTGATTCTATGAAAACATCAAGCGTGGCAGAACCGATTGTAATTACATCAAACATCAATACCTCTATTTGTTTTATCGTATCCACTATATTATAATACAAACAGTTTTTTAACTTGATAGCTCTTTTGAAGGTATTTAATGTTTTTAAAAAGGTTAAAATTTAATAATTACAGAAATTATGAAAGTTTGGATTTTGAATTTTCCAAAAATAAAACCCTTTTTGTGGGCAAAAATGCTCAGGGAAAAACAAACCTTCTTGAAGCCGCTTATTACCTTTCAAGCCTTGATTCCAACCGCATTAAAAAAGATAGGGAATTAATAAAATTCGGTTCTGAATTTTGTTCGATTAACGCTGAAGTTTTGAAATCTGATACTGATATTGAACTTGATATTTTAATTAATCCGCCAAAAAATAAGGTATTAAAGGTTAACGGAATTAAGAAAAATAAATCAAGAGATTTTGTGCGTGTTTTATCAACAGTAAGCTTTTCAAATTCCGACCTGCTGCTTTTAAGGGGAGAACCTTCGGATAGGAGAAAATGGCTTGATAATGCTATTTGTCAGGTTTATCCCGCGTATCTTGATAAAATTAATAAATATAATAAAATCCGTCTTCAAAAGGCAAATTTCTTATCTGAATTTCAGGGAGGTTCAAGCCAAAATGCCAGAATAAAGGGCG